>NZ_JAARMC010000015.1:0-101321 GCF_012985595.1 Pseudomonas sp. WS 5411 | reverse complement strand
TTGCCCCACCACTCGGTGCCTCGCCTAGGCTCGGCATGCCCGCAGTCAGGCATTGCTCCGTGGGCCCGCCGCGATCGGCCATCCATGGCCGTGTCGCGGCTACCCCGGCATCCATGCCGGGGTGCCCACTGCGCAATACCTGCCTGCGGCCATCGTGGTTTAACGGGGCGCCTGAGATCAAGATCAAAAGCCAGATCAAAAGCAGAGCAACAGCAATGCCAGAGCGCGAAGCTGCATTCCCCTGTGGGAGCTGTCTCGCCCTGCGAGGCTGCGATAGCGGTGTGTCAGACAACATAAAGGCTAGCAGTGCCGGCGCCATCGCAGCGATGCGGCGATCCGACAAGCCAGCTCCCACAGGTATATGCGCACGCTTCGACGATCAGGTCGGCTGTCAGGCCGCCTCGCTTTGCTTTTGATCTGAGGCGCCCCGTTAAACCACGCTGGCCGTCATCCGATATTGATTTGGGGGGTAACCCGGCAGGACGCCGGGTTAGCCGCGCTGGGCCATGGATGGCCCATCGCGGCGGCCCCCCAAATCAATGTCGGATGACGGGCACACCGAGCCAAGGCGAGGTGCCGAGTGGTGGGGCAAGAGCCCTTTTGGTTACTTTTGGGGTTCTTTTCCAAAAGTGACCCGCTGTAAGAGCGGAACCAATAGCCGCCGTGACCGCAGCAACGGATATGTACCCAACCCCAACCCCAACCAATACCCAATACCCGACCCAAACCATCAGCATTTCTTGATCGCCATCAAGCAGCTTTTACCCCCTCACTTCCTATCATGGTCCCTGCCAAGCAATGAGGAAGCGACCATGTCAGAGACCTTCACCAAGGGCATGGCCAGGAATATCTACTTCGGAGGAAGCGTGTTCTTCTTCCTGATATTCCTGGCCCTGACCTACCACACCGAACAAACCTTTCCCTCTCGCAGTAATCAGGAGCTACTCACCGAATCCGTGGTCCGCGGCAAGGGCGTCTGGGAGCGCAACAACTGCGTCGGCTGCCACACCTTGCTGGGCGAGGGCGCGTACTTTGCGCCGGAACTGGGCAATGTGTTCAACCGCCGTGGCGGCGATGAAGCGTTCAAGCCATTCCTGCACGCCTGGATGAAGATGCAACCCTTGGGCGTTCCGGGCCGGCGCGCGATGCCGCAATTCAACCTCAGCGATCAGGAGGTGGACGATATGGCCGAGTTCCTCAAATGGAGCTCGAAGATCAACACCAATGGCTGGCCGCCAAACAAGGAGGGCTGAGGGATGCGTACCGTCAATCCATATCTGAAATTCCAATCCCAGGCCGTCGCCAAACCCTACTTTGTATTCGCGCTGATCCTGTTCCTGGGCCAGGTGCTGTTCGGTTTGATCATGGGCCTGCAATACGTGATCGGCGACTTCCTGTTCCCGCTGATCCCGTTCAACGTGGCCCGCATGGTCCACACCAACCTGCTGATTGTCTGGCTGCTGTTCGGGTTTATGGGCGCCGCCTACTACCTGGTGCCGGAAGAGGCCGACCGCGAGTTGCACAGTCCCAAGCTGGCGATCCTGTTGTTCTGGGTGTTTGCCGCCGCCGGCGTGTTGACCATTCTCGGTTACTTGCTGGTGCCCTATGCGGCCCTGGCCAAGTTGACCCATAACGAACTGCTGCCGACCATGGGCCGTGAGTTCCTGGAACAGCCGACCATCACCAAAATGGGCATCGTGGTTGTCTGCCTGGGCTTTCTCTACAACATCGGCATGACCCTGCTCAAGGGCCGCAAGACCACCGTGAGCATGGTGATGATGACCGGGCTGATCGGCCTGGCGGTGTTCTTCCTGTTCTCGTTCTACAACCCGGGCAACCTGGCGCGGGACAAGTTCTACTGGTGGTGGGTGGTGCATCTTTGGGTGGAAGGCGTGTGGGAGCTGATCATGGGCTCGATGCTCGCCTTTGTGCTGATCAAGGTCACCGGCGTCGACCGTGAGGTCGTGGAAAAATGGCTGTACGTGATCATCGCCATGGCCCTGATCACCGGGATCATTGGCACCGGTCACCACTTCTTCTGGATCGGCGCGCCTGAGGTGTGGTTGTGGGTCGGCTCGATCTTCTCGGCCCTGGAGCCCCTGCCTTTCCTGGCGATGGTGATGTTTGCCTTCACCATGGTCAAACAGCGTCGCCGCCAGCACCCGAACCGGGCAGCCACGTTGTGGGCCAAGGGCACCACGGTCACGGCGTTCTTCGGTGCCGGGGTCTGGGGGTTCCTGCACACCCTGGCACCGGTCAACTTCTACACCCACGGCACCCAACTGACCGCCGCCCACGGCCACCTGGCGTTCTTCGGTGCCTACGCGATGATCGTCATGACCCTGATCAGCTACGCCATGCCCCGCCTGCGCGGTATTGGTGAAGCACCGGATGCACGCTCGCAGACCCTGGAGATCTGGGGCTTCTGGATGATGGTCCTGTCGATGGTGATGATCACCCTGTTCCTCACCGCTGCCGGTGCCGTGCAGGTCTGGCTGCAACGCTGGCAAGTGGACGGTGTGGCGCTGCCGTTCATGGCCACCATGGACCACCTGACGGTGCTGTTCTGGGCACGCCTGGCCAGTGGCGTGGTGTTCCTGCTCGGCCTGCTCTGCTACCTGTGGAGCTTCCGGCAGCGGGGCAAGGGCTTGAACTCTGCCGCTCCCGTGACGGCTTAACCGGTAAACGTCAATCCCCAAGAGGGCGGCCCGGCAGGTTCTGCGGGCCGTTTTACGTCTGGAGCACTTCACATGGCCTTTACCCTTGAGTTGGAAGAATGGGTCGGCAGTGTCTGGCACCGCTTTATCACCCGCCGCGCCAGTGCCGACTTCCCCGAGGCGCGGGTCGATCTGGTCGACCGCCAGCGCAGCCTGGCCCTGTTGTTCCGCGCCCTGGGCGGCGCCCATGGGATAGCCGTGGAAGCCGCCAGCGAGCGCGATCTGCTGCTGCGGCGCAACCTGTTGATGCGCATCGCCGGCACCTGCCGGCAGGCGCCCCTGGCCTCGTGCGATGGTCATCGCCTGCGCCTGCCGGCAAGCCTGGCGGTGTTTCCCTCGGCCGCCCTGAACCTGGAACTGTACCGCTGGCTGGCGCTGCTGGCCGCGCACGCCGGGCCGATGACCCACTGGGCCCGGGACAACCAGCGCTGGACCTGGCTGCTGTTGCAGCGCTACCCGGCCATGCTCCCCAGTTATCAGCGCCTGGTGGACGCCCACCTGCAATTGCGCCCCGATGCCGCCACCCTCAACCCCGCGGAAGCTGCCGTAGAAAAAGCCTTGCGCAAGGCCCTGCGCGAACCCGGCAGCATCCGCCAGTTACCCCGCAGCGAGCGTGCCGCCTGGCCGTTGCCGCTGTGGCTGTATCCACCCTTGCACCTGCACAGCCCGCAGGCCGCAGATCAGGACGAAGAGGGCGACGACCTGGCAACCCGGCCTGGCGAACAGCAGGGCGCGCCTAAACAGGCCAACCGGGTCGACGACAACAGCCGCGACGGCGGCCTGTTGGTGGTGCGCCTGGAAAACCTGTTCAGTTGGACTGAGCATGTCGATCTGGACCGCTGGGCCGACGATTCCGAGGACGAAGATGCCGCACGAGTCGCCGAAGACCTCGACCAGTTGAGCCTGTCGCGCCAGCGCGTGCGCAAGAGCGGCGGGCTCAAGCTGCACCTGGATCTGCCCCCGGCCGACGTCGACGATATCCCCCTGGGCGAAGGCATCAAACTGCCCGAGTGGGACTACCGCCAACAGTGCCTGCAAGCGAATTTCGTCAACCTGCAACTGATGCAACCCCGGGACAGTGCGCCCCAGCCGTTGCCGGCGCGCCTGTTGCCCCAGGCCGCGCGCTTGCGCCGCCAGTTCCAGCTACTGCGCACCGACCGCCAATGGCTGCGCCAACAGCCCCAGGGCGCAGAGCTGGACCTGCAGGCGTGGTTGGACTTCCATGTCGAACGCCAACACGGAGCGTGCGCCGAACGTGGCCTGTTCAAGGAGCAGCGCCGCACCCGGCGGGACCTGGCCTGTTTGCTGCTGGCCGATTTGTCGATGTCCACCGATGCCCATTTGAACGATACGCAAAAGGTCATCGACGTGATCCGCGACAGCCTGTTGCTGTTTGGCGAAAGCCTGGCGGGCCTGGGCGATGCGTTTGCCTTGTATGGCTTCTCGTCTTTGCGTCGCCAGCAGGTGCGCCTGCAGCAGCTCAAGTCATTCCAGCAACCCTACGACGACCATACCCGTGGCTGCATCCAGGGCCTGAAACCGGGTTATTACACGCGCATGGGCGCAGCCATCCGCCACGCCACCCAAACCCTGGGGGCCTGCAAGCAACGGCGCAAACTGCTGTTGATTGTGACCGATGGCAAGCCCAACGACCTGGACTTGTATGAGGGGCGCTATGGCGTGGAGGATACCCGCCAGGCCGTGATGGAAGCGCGGCGCCAGGGCCTGGTGCCGTTCTGCATCACCATCGACAAACAGGCCGGGGATTACTTGCCGTACATGTTCGGCGCCCACGGCTACACCCTGATCCGTCAGCCGGAGCAACTGCCGTTACGCTTGCCGCAGCTCTACCGGCAGTTGACCGAAGATCAGTAGAAGTCCCGGGGCAGCCAGAAAAACATCACGATGCAGAACACGGCCAGCCCCAGGCAGAACCATTGGAAGCGCTTGAGCCGCCGCGCCTCAAAGTGTGCGGTGGAGGCGGGCAGGGGCATGGCGCAGCGTTCGCAGGCCGTCTGCGTCGGCGGGTTGGCATGTTGGCAATACAGGCAGACCCGAACGGCGTTCATTCGAATTGCTCCAGGCGCAGGCGGTCAAGAATGGCGATCTGGCGACCGTCCTGGGTGATGATTTTTTCGTCGATCAAGCGGCGAATGATCCGCGAAAACGTCTCCGGTTGGATCGACAGGTGCCCGGCGATCAACTGCTTGGCCATGGGCAGTTCGAACGAACTGTCGACGCTGTGCAGGCGCACCAATTGCGTCATCAGGTAGCGCACCACCCGGTGGGTGGCGTTTTTCAGCGACAGGGTCTCGATCTCGTTGACCCGTTGGTGCAGGCGCACACACAACTTGCCCAGCAGGGCGAAAGTCAGGCGGCTGTTGCTGTGGAGCAGGCGCATATAGGTGGCGTTGGACAGGCGATACAACTGCGTGGGGCACACCGCTTCGGCGCAGGCCACGTAGTTGGGGGTGTCCATCAGCATCATCGCCTCGGCGAAGGTCTGTCGCTCGCCGATCACCTCAAAGACTTTTTCCTGGCCGTCCGGGGTCAGGCGGTAGACCTTCACCGCGCCGGCAATCACGAAGTAAAACGCATCGGCCGGTTCGCCCTGGCGGAACAACGGCTCGCCCTTGTCGACACTGAGCAGTTGACTGCTGGCCATCAACTCATCCATCTGCTCTTCGTTGAGCGGCTCGAACAGGTGATGGCTGCGCAGGATCTGATGATGCACGCGGTGCAAAACCCGGGGTGCATCCTTGGAACAGCTCAGGGACGGGATCATACAAGCCACAACGACAGGCCGCTGGCCGCCGCCATCATCGAACCGAGGATCACGAACCAGGCGAGGGGCTGGATGACTTTTTTCATGGTGACTCCGTGGGGGGCAGTAATAAGGGATAACCGGGTAGAGCAAGAGCTGGGCCAAGGCACGGGCCTTGTAAAACCTGGGCTGTAGCGCCTTAAGGGTCAAAATGACCTCGCCTTAAAGGGTTCTTTTAACCCTCTAATGGTTATTTAAACCCTCATAGGCAACGCTAATCTCCTGTGGGAGCTGGCTTGCCTGCGATGGCATCGCTGCGGTGTAACCGCCAGACCGAGGTGTTTGCATCCCAGGCAAGCCAGCTCCCACAGGGGTGGGGCGGCGCACCGGGGAATTCGGCCCGGCCCTTGCAACACTGATTGCGCGACGGCCCCAAGGATAGTGCGCCGCCTCTGGACCCCGCTTGATCTGCGACAAGGGCCAGGGGCGGGCAATCCCGGATGATCGGGCCGGCAATGACTTGAGGAGTGGTGGTATGCAAGTGCTGGATCGACGCAAGGCTATGTCGATTACCCCGTTGTTTCGCCTGGCTTTCCGGCCATTTTTCCTCGGTGGCTGCCTGTTGGCGCTGCTGGCGATTCCCCTGTGGCTGCTGGCCCTGGCCGGCAATGCGGGCTGGCAGCCGGCGGGCGGTTGGCTGGCGTGGCATCGCCATGAGCTGCTGTTCGGTTTCGCCCTGGCAATCATCGGCGGGTTCCTGCTGACGGCGGTGCAGACCTGGACCGGCCGGCCCGGCATCAGCGGCATGCCCCTGGCGGTGCTGGCCGGGGTATGGCTGGCCGCACGCCTGGCCTGGCTGTTCAACCTGCCGTGGCCGCTGCTGGCGGTGCTGGAGCTGAGCTTTCCCCTGGCGGTCGCCGGGCTGATGGGCTGGACCCTGTGGAAAGTGCGGCAACAACGCAACTACCCGATTGTGCTGGTCCTGCTGTTGTTGGCCCTGGCCGATGGCCTGTCCCTGTATGGCCTGCTGCGCGGTGACGAAGGCTGGCAGCGCCAGGCGGTGTTGACCGGGTTGTGGCTGGTGGCGGCGATGATGGGCTTGATCGGCGGGCGGGTGATTCCGTTCTTCACCCAGCGAGGCCTGGGGCGCACTGAAGCAGTGAAGCCCTGGCCGTGGCTGGATTACCTGCTGTTGGCAGGCTCGGCGCTGGTGGCGCTGCTGTATGCCAGCGGCGTGGCGCTGATACCTAGACTTTGGGTCGGCCTGTTGTTTGCCCTGCTGGGGCTCGGTCATCTGCTGCGCCTGGTGCGCTGGCACGACCCAGGCTTGTGGCGCGTGCCGCTGCTGTGGTCGCTGCACCTGGCCTATGCCTGGCTGGCCGTGGCCTGCCTGGGTATGGCGCTGTGGCACGTGGGCGTGCCACTGAGCCCGAGCCTGGCGGTGCATGCGCTGACGGTCGGGGCAATGGGCGGGTTGATCCTGGCGATGATCGCGCGGGTCAGCCTCGGTCATACCGGTCGGCCTCTGACGCCGCCCAAGGGCATGACCCTGGCTTTCGCGCTGTTGAACCTGGCCTGCCTGAGCCGGGTGCTGCTGGTGCTGATCTGGCCGTATGCCGCGCTGTGGCTGGCGGGCCTGTGCTGGACCCTGGGCCTGGGCCTGTATCTATGGCGCTATGCCCCAATGCTGTGGCGTGCGCGGGTTGACGGCCATCCGGGCTAGGAGAACGGCAATGCTCTATTCGTGGTTATTGATTGTGCATCTGCTGGCGGCCATCGCCTTTATCGGCACGCTGTTCTTCGAGGTTTTCATCTGGCACCGGGCCCGCGAAGAGTTGGCCTGGTCGGCGCAGCTCACCAGCGAGCAAGCCATTGCCCGGCGTTCGCGGCAGGTGCTGCATGGGGTGGTGGTGCTGTTGTATGGCGCGGGCATCGGCCTGGCCTGGCATTACCGCGGCGTGCTGGGCGCGCCCTGGGCCAGTCATTTTTCGGCGATGTTGAGCCTGAAGATCGTATTGGCGCTGAGCATCATCGGGCATTACCTGTTGCTCGCGTACTGGCTGACGCAAAAGCGCCTGAGCCCGTTGCGAGCGGTATGGATTCGCCGCAGCATCCTTGGGCATATGGTGCTGATCGTGATCCTGGCCAAGCTGATGCTGCGCTGAGTCCTGTAGGCGCGAGCAAGCTCGCTCCTACGGAGAGGGGTCAGGCTGTTAGCGCACGAACAAACAACACGTCATTTTCCAGATGAATATGCTCCAGCAAGTCTGCATGAAACGCTTCCAGCCCTTGATACAGGGTGCGCCAGGTATTGCACGCGTCAGCGGGCGGCTGGATGCGATGGGTCAGCGCCAGCAACTGCTCCAGGGCCTGGCCGTGTTGTTCATGCTCATAGCGCATGACCTGGATCGGCGGCGCGGCCTGGGGGCCCATGCCCATTTGCAGCATCGGGAACAGCACCTGTTCCTCCTTGAGCATATGGCCCTCCAGTTCCTGCTCGATATCCCGCAACAAGTCGGCCAGGCCATTGGGGCAGGCCAGGTGATGGCCGTGGACCTGCTCGACGCGGCTGGCCAGGCGGATCAGTTCCGGCAGTTGTTCGCGGTGGCGGGCGTGGTAACGCTGCAGCAAATGCTCGATCAATTGCGCCTGGGGCAGGCTGTCCGGGGCGATGGCGTTCATCGGGTTTCCTCATCAAGTGAACAGATAAGCCGGTGATTGCATGCCTTGTGCCACCGGCAAGTCATTGAAAAAACGCGATTAATTTTTTGTAGTGGTCAGGAACACCCTGATGCTGCACGGTAGAACCGACCATACAAGGGTAGTAATGACCATGTTGCGTGAAAGTCTGTCGGCCGATCTGATTGTCGAACTGCCCAATGCTGTGCGCCTGCAACGCCTGGTGCAGACCCTGCGCGAGTATTTCCATAGCGGCGCCGTGGGCCTGTTGCGCCTGGACGGCGACGACAGCCTGCGCCCGGTGGCCACGGTGGGGCTGGTGCATGAGGCCCTTGGCCGACGCTTTGTGATTGCCCAGCACCCGCGGCTGGCGGCGATCATGGCGTCCCGCGAACCGACCTGGTTCGAACCCGACAGCCGCCTGCCGGACCCGTATGACGGGTTACTCGATACCCAGGTCGGCGAACCGCTGCCGGTGCATGACTGCATGGGCGTGAGCCTGTTCGTCGAAGGCCGGCCCTGGGGCGTGATCACCCTGGACGCGCTGCATGCCGGGACCTTCGACGCCAATGCCCGCGAGCAACTCAAACGCTGCACCTTGCAGATCGAGGCCGCGGTGCGGGTCACACGCCTGGAGCAGGAAAACCGCAGCCTGCGCCTGTCGCGCAATGAGCCGCTGGCGGGTTTGCCCAGCGTCGAAGATGGCGAAATCCTCGGCCAGAGCCCGGTGCTGCATCAACTGCTCAACGAGCTGGATGTGCTCGCCGATTCGGACCTGCCGGTGCTGCTGCTCGGCGAAACCGGGGTGGGCAAGGAGTTGTTTGCGCGCCGTCTGCATCGCCTGTCGCGGCGCAGTAAAAAGCCGCTGATCCAGGTCAACTGCGCGGCGCTGCCGGAGTCGTTGGCCGAGAGCGAGTTGTTCGGGCATGTCAAAGGTGCGTTTTCCGGCGCCACCAGCGACCGTGCCGGGCGTTTTGATGCGGCCAACGGCGGCACGCTGTTCCTCGATGAAGTGGGCGAGTTGCCGTTGAGTGTGCAGGCCAAACTGTTGCGCACCTTGCAGAACGGCGAGATCCAGCGCCTGGGTGCCGACAAGCCGTTGCATGTGGATGTACGGATTATCGCCGCGACCAACCGCCACCTGCCCGAGAGCATTCGCCAAGGCTTGTTTCGCGCCGATCTGTACCACCGACTGTCGGTGTACCCGGTACCGATCCCGGCGCTGCGCGAGCGTGGCCACGATGTGCTGTTGCTGGCCGGGCATTTCCTGGAGCTCAACCGGGCGCGCCTGGGCCTGCGCGGTTTGCGTCTGTCTCCGGCGGCCGAGCAGACCCTGCTCGGTTATGCCTGGCCGGGCAATGTCCGCGAGCTGGAACACGTGATCAGCCGCGCCGCCCTGAAGCAGTTGAGCCGGGGTGGCAATCGCAACCAGATCATGACCCTGGAAGCCGAGCTGCTGGATCTCGACAGCACCACCTTGGCCCAGGCCCCTGTGCCTGAAGTGCCGGCGCCGGCGTTCCAGAGCTTGAGCGATGCGGTGGACGACTGCCAGCGCCAGAAGGTGCGCCAGGCGTTGAGCCTGTCCGGCGATAACTGGGCCAGCGCTGCGCGCATGCTCGGCCTGGACTCCAGCAACCTGCACAAACTGGCGCGGCGCCTGGGGCTCAAGTAACGGCCTGCGACGCCATGCCGCGGCGCGCAGTTGATCGCGATCAAGGTGCGCAGGGCGGCGGCTGATCAGACTGTGGCGAATTGACCGGAGGTTCGCCCCATGCCCCTTTCCCTGGCGCAGATGCGCCGCAACTACACCCTGTACGGTTTGCGGGATGACCTGGTACAGGACGATCCCCTCGTATTGTTCGGCCAGTGGCTGGAGCAGGCGCGCAAGACTGAAGTGGCGCCGGTGGAGGCCAACAGCATGGCCCTGGCCACCGTCGATGCCCAGGGCCGTGCCCATTGCCGGATCCTTTTGCTCAAGGGCTTCAGCGCTGAAGGCTTCACCTTTTTCGGCCACTACCAGAGCGCCAAGGGCCAGGAGCTGGCGAGCAATCCCAGCGCGGCCATGACCTTTTTCTGGCCGGGCCTGGAACGCCAGGTGCGCATCGAAGGCACGGTCGTGCGTTTGGCGCCGCAGCTGTCCGATGAGTACTTCAACTCACGGCCCCTGGCCAGCCAGGTCGGCGCCTGGGCGTCGCCGCAAAGCCAGCCCCTGGCCCATCGCGCCGAGCTGGAAGGCCGTCTGCGCGATGCCACCCAACGCTTTGCCGGGCAACCACCGCCGCGCCCGGCGGAGTGGGGCGGTTACTGCCTGCAACCCGAGCGTGTGGAGTTCTGGCAGGGCCGCGCCGATCGCCTGCACGACCGCCTCGATTACCGCCTGCACGACGGCACCTGGCAGCGCAGCCGCCTGGCCCCCTGAATTCGCCTAGAGGTACCTCCTCGGAGGAATAGGCCCGCCGGCCTTTGCGGTGCAGGCTGGCGCCATTGCTCATTTATTCCGGGATTTTCACCATGGCACATCTGACTCAACGCAATTTCGTCTCACTGAATATCGCCGTACTGACCATCAGCGATACGCGCAGTTTTGACAGCGACACCTCGGGGCAAACCCTGTGCGACCGTGTGCAAGCCGCCGGTCACGCGCTGATTGACCGGGCCTTGGTGGTGGACGATATCTACCAGATCCGCGCACAGATTTCGCAATGGATCGCCGACCCTCAGGTGCAAGTGATCCTCACCACCGGCGGCACTGGCTTTACCGCGCGGGACAACACCCCGCAAGCGGTATTGCCGCTGCTGGACAAGCATGTCGAAGGCTTTGGCGAACTGTTCCGCCAGGTGTCCCTGCAAGAGATTGGCATGTCGACCCTGCAATCGCGCGCCCTGGCCGGCATGAGCAATGGCGTGCTGGTGTGCTGCATGCCCGGTTCGCCCGGTGCCTGTCGCACCGGCTGGGACAAGATCCTCCTGGGGCAACTGGACAGCCGCACCGGGCCCTGTAACTTCGCCCCGCACCTCAAGCCCCAGGCCGCGCAAGTGCTGGAACCTTGTGAGGTGCGGTCATGACTACATCGGTGTGTGAAAGCGGCGAACTGATTCCGGTGGATGAGGCCATCGAGCGCCTGTTGGCCCAGGCACCGCCACCGCCGTCCACGCAGCAGGTGAAAACCGCCCAGGCCCTGGGCCGGGTGTTGGCCGGCGACATTTTTTCCCCGGTAAACCTGCCGGCCTGGGACAACAGCGCCATGGACGGCTACGCCTTGCGCGCTGCCGACCTGCCGGCCGAGGGCGGTTACCTGCGCCTGGCCGGGCGGATTGCCGCTGGCGAGGAGGCCGCGACGGCGTTGGGCAGCGGGCAGACCATGCGCATTTTTACCGGCGCACCCTTGCCGGCCGGGGCCGACACCGTGGTGCCCCAGGAGCGTTGCCGGGTCTATGGCCAACGCATCTGGTGCCCGCCGATGCGCACGGGTGAGCATGTGCGCAAGCAAGGCGAAGAGGTGACCCAGGGCGCCTTGCTGCTGCCGGCCGGCAAGCGCCTGCGCGCCCAGGAACTGGGCCTGCTGGCGGCCGCCGGACTGGCCCAGGTCAAAGTCTATCGACCGTTGCGGGTGTGCCTGTTGAGCAGTGGTGATGAACTGCGCGAGCCGGGCGATCACCTGGCTCCAGGGCAGATCTACAACAGCAATCGCCACTGCCTGGCGGCGTTGCTGCAAGGCTGGGGCGTGGAGGTGCATGACTATGGGGTGATGGCTGACGAATTGGCCGTCAGCCGCGATGCATTGAGCCTGGCGTCCTCGGAATGCGACCTGCTGCTGACCTCCGGCGGAGTGTCGGTGGGCGAGGAAGATCACCTCAAGCAAGCCATCAAGGAACTGGGCCACGTTGATTTCTGGCGCCTGGCGATTCAGCCGGGCAAGCCCCTGGCGTTTGGCGATGTAGCCGGCAAGCCATGGATCGGTTTGCCCGGCAACCCATCGGCCGCACTGATTACCGCGTTAGTGGTGGTGCGTCCGTTTCTGTTGCGCGCCCAGGGTGTGACCGAGGTCACGTCAGTGCCGCTGCTGGTGCCGGCCGATTTTATCTGGGCCCAGCGCAACCGCCGTCGCCAATACCTGCGCGCACGCCTGACCCCGGGTCTCGACGGCCAGGCGCGGGTCACGCTGCACCCCCGGCAAAGCTCGGCGATGCTCAGCGCCGCATGCTGGGCCGATGGCCTGGCGATTGTGGAGCGTGATCAGCTAGTGGAGAAGGGCGGGCTGGTGCGGTTCGTGTCTTTTGCCGAACTGATGCAGTAACCCCCTTTGATGGAAATCACTGTGGGGGCGGTGTTGGTGATGAATTTTCTGATGAGGATCAACCATGCAACTGGTCTGCCCGGCAGGCAATCTGCCTGCGCTTAAAGCCGCCGTGCGCCAAGGTGCCGATGCGGTGTACGTGGGGTTTCGCGATGACACCAATGCCCGGCATTTTGCCGGGCTGAATATGGACGACAAGCAGTTCGACGGTGCCGTCGCCCATATCCGCCAGCACCAGCGCAAGCTGTATGTGGCCGTCAATACCTACCCGCAGCCCAAGGGCTGGGAGCGCTGGCAACGGGCGGTGGACCGCGCTGCCGACCATGGCGTGGATGCCCTGATCGCAGGTGATCCGGGGGTGCTGCAGTACGCCAGCAGCCGCCATCCGCAAATGGCCTTGCACCTTTCCGTACAGGGCTCGGCTACCCATGCGGCGGCGTTGCAGTTCTACGCCGAGCGCTACGGTATCCGTCGTGCGGTATTGCCCCGGGTGTTGTCCCTGGCCCAGGTCAAGCATGTGGCCGCCAGCAGCTCGGTGCCGATTGAGGTGTTTGGCTTTGGCAGCCTGTGCATCATGGCCGAGGGCCGTTGCCACCTGTCTTCGTACATCACTGGCGAATCGCCGAACCTGTGTGGCGTGTGCTCACCGGCCAAGGCGGTGCGCTGGAGTGAAGACGCCGACGGCCTGAGTGCGCGCCTGAGCGAAGTGCTGATCGACCGCTACACCCCGGACGAACCGGCAGGCTACCCGACCCTGTGCAAAGGCCGCTTCATGGTCGATGGCAAGCGCTTCCATGCCCTCGAAGAACCCACCAGCCTCGACACCCTGGACCTGATCCCCGAGTTGATCGCCATGGGCGTCGCAGCGGTAAAAATCGAAGGCCGCCAGCGCAGCCCGGCGTATGTCGAGCAAGTCACCGGGGTCTGGCGCGCCGCGCTGGACGCCCACCGCAGCGCGCCGGAACGCTTTGTGGTCAAGGACCAGTGGCGCAGTGTGCTGGCCGGTCTATCCGAAGGCAGCCAGACCACCCTGGGCGCCTACCATCGTTCGTGGCAATGAGGAGCCGTACATGAAACTCAGCCTGGGACCGGTGCTGTTTTACTGGGATAAGCAACAACTGGGGCAGTTCTACTCCGAGATGGCCAGCCTGGCGCTGGATGTGATCTACCTGGGGGAAACCGTGTGTTCCAAACGCCGCGCGTTCAACCTCGATCAATGGTTGGGCCTGGGTCGCGAATTGCGCTCGGCGAGCAACGCGCAAATCGTGCTGTCGAGCCTGACCCTGATCGAGGCCGCGTCGGAGCTGTCGAGCCTGCGTCGCCTGTGTGACAACGGCGAGGTGTTGGTGGAAGCCAATGACATGGGCGCCGTGCAGCTGCTCGCCGAACGCAAGCTGCCCTTTGTCGGCGGCCCGGCGCTGAATCTGTATAACGGCCACGCCCTCGTACAATTGCTGGATGCGGGGATGATGCGCTGGGTGCCGCCGGTGGAATGTTCGGCCGCACTGATTGGCGATGTGCTGGAGCAGGTGCGTGAACTGGGCCGGCCGTTGCCTGAAGTCGAAGTGTTCGCCTATGGGCATCTGCCCCTGGCCTATTCGGCGCGCTGCTTTACGGCACGGGCGGAAAACCGGCCCAAGGATGACTGCCAGTTCTGCTGCCTCAACTACCCGGATGGCATGGCCTTGACCAGCCAGGAAGGGCAGGCGCTGTTTACGTTAAACGGTATCCAGACCATGTCGGCGGATGTCACCAACCTGTTGGCCGACTATCCGGGGCTGGTCAGTTGCGGCGCCGACCTGCTGCGCCTGAGCCCACGGGCCCAGGGCATGGAGGGCATCGTCGAAGCCTTTGACCGGGTCCGCCAGGGGGCCACACCGCCGTTGTTTGTCGAAGGTTGCAATGGCTACTGGTACGGCCAGGCCGGGATGTTGCGGGTCGAGGAGGTGGGGCTGTGCTGAATCGCAAACAATGGCTGCTCAAGGGCGCCGACCGCTTACTGCCGCTGATGCGCAAGGTGCCCTTTGTGGTGCAGCGCCTGGCGTTGCAACAGGCGCTGAATCGCTGCCTGGCCGAACCTTTGCGCGATGGCGGCTTTGAACTGCTGCGTGGGCGCTGGATGTGCCTGCGCATTCCCGACCTGGGCTTGCGCTGGTACCTGACCCTGGGCCGGGACGGACTGCGCATTGCCGAAAAGGCCGAGGCGCAGGTGACCATCAGCGGCAACTGGCGCGAGTTCCTGTTATTGGCCAGCCGTCAGGAAGATCCGGACACCTTGTTCTTTCGTCGGCGGTTGGTGATCGAAGGGGATACGGAGTTGGGGCTGGGCCTGAAGAACCTGATCGACAGCCTCGACCCGGATGTGCTGCCGCCCTGGTTGTGGCGCAATCTGGAGCGGGCCGGTAAAGGCCTGGCGGCGTGAGATAGCGCTGGCGCAGATCCCCTGTGGGAGCGGGCTTGCTCGCGAAAGCGGTGGGTCAGTCAACATCAATGTTGGCTGGGCCGACGTCTTCGCGGGCAAGCCCGCTCCCACATTTGATTTTCACTGCTTTGAGCATTGCGTTCGCTTAACTGACCGGCTTTAGGGCAAGCCCACTCCCACATTGGGAACATGCCGGGTTCAAAAAAGCTGGGCTATTGCTCCATGGCCTGCAGGATCGCATGGGCCGCTTTCACCCGCTCGGCATTGGGGTAGTTCTTGTTCGCCAGGATCACTACGCCGATGCCTCTGCTCGGCACATAAGCAATATAGGCGCCAAAGCCGCCGGTCGAGCCGGTCTTGTTTACCAGGGTGTTGGCGCGCAGCGGCTGGGCGGGTTTCAGCCAGGTGACCGGGTGCGGCTCCATGGCCATGGGCGTCGAATTACCGGCGAGCAGTTCGTCAACACTCAGCGGGTAAGGGTACATCTCCCATCCCAGGCCCTGGGTGGTGTTGCCCACGGTGTAATAGCCGGTATGGGTGGCGGCGATGGCCTGTTGCAGCGGCTGTTCCAACGGCGTCGGGTCCATGTTCAGCGCCATGTAGCGGGCCAGGTCCGCCGGGCTGGTCTTCACCCCGTAGGCTTCGCTGTCCAGCGCCCCCGGGCTGACACGCAACGGCTTGCCGGCCTTGTCGTAGCCCTGGGCATACAGACCCATTTGCGCCTTGGGCACTGTGAGATAGGTGTGCTGGAGGCCGAGCTTGGGCAACAGGGTCTTTTCCATGGCCACATCGAACGGTTGCTGAAGGCTCTGCGCCGCCAGGTAGCCGAACAGGCCCAGGCTGGGGTTGGAGTACTGGCGGTGGGTGCCAGGGGGAAAAGTGGCTTTCCAGTGCTGGAAGTAGCCGATCATTTGCTGTGCATTGTCCGCCTCGCTGGGGAACTGCAACGGCAGCCCGCCAGCGGTGTAGGTGCCCAGGTTGAGCACGCTGATGTGATCGAACAGGCTGCCGCGCAAGGCTGGCAGGTAGTGGCTGGCCGGCTCCGCGAGCTGCAGCTTGCCAGTGGCCTGGGCATAGCCGGCCAGGGTAGCGGTGAAGGTCTTGCTCACCGAGCCGATCTCGAACAGGGTGTTCTCGCTGACGGGTTGCTGGTTGTCTTTGGTGGCAATACCGTAGTTAAAGTATCGGGCCTTGCCATCTTGCACGATGGCGACCGCCAGGCCGGGAATTGCCTGCTGCTGCATCAGCGGCTTGACGGTGGCGTCTACCACCTGACGCAGGTAGGCAGCGGCCATGCAGTTGCCGGCACCGAGCAATAGGCTGAGAATCGTGACGTTGCGCACATGTTGGTACATGATGTGGTCGCTTCCTTGAGGAGGGTCGGGTT
This sequence comes from Pseudomonas sp. WS 5411, assembly GCF_012985595.1. NCBI lineage: Bacteria > Pseudomonadati > Pseudomonadota > Gammaproteobacteria > Pseudomonadales > Pseudomonadaceae > Pseudomonas > Pseudomonas sp. WS 5411. Next base: position 85,054 of record NZ_JAARMC010000015.1, on the reverse strand, counting down.
AATCACTGCCTGCGCAGGCGCCGCCAAGATAGGCAGTTTGCCGGCCCCGGACAACCGATGATATCTCGCCCCAGTCATTAGAAAAATTTGGCCTTAGACCATGCTGCGTTCCCATTTACCCCTTAATGCATTGCGTGCTTTCGAAGCCTCCGCCCGGCATTTGAGCTTTACCCGGGCGGCCATCGAGCTGTGCGTGACCCAGGCGGCGGTCAGCCATCAGGTCAAGAGCCTGGAGGTACAGCTCAACGTCATCCTGTTCAAGCGCCTGCCCCGTGGCCTGATGCTCACCCGCGAGGGCGAGACGCTGCTGCCGGTGCTGCGCGAGTCCTTTGACCGTATCGCCCAGACCCTCGGCCAGTTCCAGGCCGGGCATTACCGTGAGGTGCTCACGGTGGGGGCGGTGGGCACGTTTGCGGTGGGCTGGCTGCTACCGCGCCTGGCGGATTTCCAGGCGCGCTGCCCGTTTATCGATCTGCGGTTGTCGACCCATAACAACCGCGTGGACGTGGCGGCCGAGGGCCTGGATTACGCGATCCGCTTCGGCGCTGGCGCCTGGCATGGCACCCATGCCTGTGAGTTGCTGGAGGCGCCGCTGACGGTGTTGTGCGTGCCGGCGATTGCCCGCCAGTTGCAAGGCCCGGACGATGTGTTGAAGCACACATTACTGCGCTCTTACCGGGCGGATGAATGGAACCTCTGGTTCCAGGCCGCAGGCTTGCCCGCCGACACCCTGGTACCGCGCAGTATCGTGTTCGATTCGTCCCTGGCGATGATGGAAGCGGCGTTGCAGGGCAGTGGCGTGGCGCTGGCGCCGGCGATGATGTTCTCGCGGCAATTGGCCCAGGACGTGATCCGCCAGCCCTTCGATGTAGGCATCAGCACCGGCAGCTACTGGCTGACGCGCCTGCAGTCACGCGCCGAAACCCCGGCGATGCTGGCATTCAAGCAATGGCTGTTGGAGCAGGTGAAGGGCCTGTAGGCGCCTGGCTTGCTGGTGACGGTGGCTTCTCGGACGCCATCGCAGGCAAGCCAGCTCCCACATTTGATTTGCGATGCGGCGCAAATGTGTGTCCGGCAAAAGTCCCCTGTGGGAGCGGGCTTGCCCGCGATGGCGGTGGTTCAGGCACTATTTTGGCGGCTGGTATACCGCCATCGCAGGCAAGTCAGCTCCCACATTTGATTTGCGATGCGGCGCAAATGTGTGTCCGGCAAAGATCCCTTGTGGGAGCGGGCTTGCCCGCGATGGCGGTGGTTCAAGCGCTATTTTTGGTGGCTGGTATACCGCCATCGCAGGCAAGCCAGCTCCCACATTTGATTTGCGATGCGGCGCAAATGTTTGTCCGGCAAAGATCCCCTGTGGGAGCGGGCTTGCCCGCGATGGCGTCCGAGAAGCCACCGCCGCAATTACACGAGGTATTTACGGAACCAGCCCAAGGTACGCTCCCAGGCCAGATTCGCCGCAGCATCGTCGTAGCGCGGGGTCGAGTCGTTGTGGAAGCCGTGGTTGGCACCTTTGTAGATATACGCTTCATAGGTCGTGCCAGCGGCCTTCAACGCCGCCTCATAGGCCGGCCAGCCTTCGTTGATCCGCGTATCCAACTCGCCGAAATGCAACATGATCGGTGCCTTGATCTTCGGTACATCCTTGGCCTCGGGTTGGCGTCCATAGAACGACACCGCCGCGCCCAGTTCCGGGTAGGCCACGGCCGCCGCATTGGTCACGCCTCCGCCATAGCAGAAGCCGGTGATGCCCACCTTGCCGGTGCTGGCGTCATGGTTCATCAGCCACTCAATGGCGGCAAAGAAGTCATTCATCAGCTTGGTCGGATCGACGGTCTGTTGCAGTGCCACGCCTTTTTCATCATTGCCGGGATAGCCGCCCACCGAGGTCAGGCCATCGGGTGCCAGGGCGATAAACCCGGCCTTGCCCAGGCGCCGCGCGACATCTTCGATATAGGGGTTGAGCCCACGGTTTTCGTGGACCACCACCACCGCCGGGAGCTTGCCGGTGGCCTTTGCCGGACGCACCAGGTAACCACGCACCTGGCCGTTGCCCTTGGGCGAAGGGTAGGTGACGTAGTCGGCAACGATGTCCGGGTCGGTGAACTTCACCTGTTCGGCCAGGGCGTAGTTGGGGCTCAGGGAGGCCAGCAGCGCCGAGGCGGTCAGGCCGCCAAAGGTGAACAGGGCCGCGCGGTCGAGAAACTCGCGACGGTTGATCTTGCCGTGGGCATAGCCGTCGTAGAGTTCCAGCAGTTCGGGGGCAAAGTCTTTGGCGGTCAGGCGCGTCATCGTCAGGTTCCTTTTTTCGGCACGTGGCGTTGAATGTAGACCATTCTCAGGCGGGCCGGCCATGGGCCGACGCCGCCAGTTGCCCGGTATCGACGCGCACGAAGATCGAGTCGCCAATCGCCGTCAGCAGATCGCCTGCGTACACCTCACAGATCACGCGGCTTTTGCGCCCGACCTCGCCCTCGACCCTGGCGCGCAGGGTCAGTGGCACGCCCATGGGGGTGGGCTTGATAAATTTGATGCCCAGGTTGCCGGTCACGCAGTCGATACGCGGCGCCTCCCCAGGTTCGCGCTGCTCGGCACGGTAGTGATAGGCCATGGCGGTCCAGTTGGAGTGGCAATCCACCAGCATCGCAATCAGGCCACCGTAGACCAGGTCGGGCCAGCCGCAATACTGGGCGTCGGGCAGGTGCTCGGCGACGATATGCACGCCGTCTTCATCCCAGCGGCTTTTGATCTGCAGCCCGTGGGCATTGCGTGGGCCGCAGCCGTAACAGACGCCGTCCGGCGCGGTGGTGTCTTGCAGGGAAGGGCTGTGCATCGTGGATCCTTATTGTTTTTGGCCAATCCATGAGCCTAATGGCGCAGCCCCCTAACGCGCAAACTTCTTCGCCCCGGCCACACAGGCAATCACCGCGCCAGTCACCGCCAGCATGCCCAGGCTCACCTGTTCATGCAGCAGGCCGGCCGCCAGCGCCAAGCCGAAAAAAGGTTGCAGCAACTGCAACTGACCGACCGCCGCGATACCGCCCTGGGCCAAGCCGCGATACCAGAACACAAAGCCGATCAACATGCTGAACAGCGCCACATAACCCAGGCTCAGCCACGCCGGCAGGCTGATCCCGGTGAAGGAGGCGGGGGCCAGAAGCAAGGTCAGGGGCGCCACCACCGGCAGCGACACCACCAGCGCCCAGCAGATCACCTGCCAGCCGCCGAGGGTGCGTGACAGCGTGGCCCCTTCGGCATAACCGAGCCCGCACACCAGCACCGCCAACAGCATCAGCAGGTCGCCGGCGGGGGCGGCGCTCAGGCCCTGGGTCAGGGCATAGCCCATCACCAGCAGGCTGCCGAGGATCGAAAACAGCCAGAACACCGGGCGCGGTCGCTCGCCGCCGCGCAGTACGCCAAACACTGCGGTGGCCAGGGGCAGCAGGCCGATGAATACGATGGAATGGGCCGACGTCACGTACTGCAAGGCCAGTGCGGTCAGCAGCGGAAAACCGATCACCACACCGAGGGCAACAATCAGCAACGGCCGCCACTGGTGGCGTGCGGGGCGTTGTTCCCGGAACAGCCACAACAGGCACAGGCCCAGCACGGCGGCGATGCTCGCCCGGGCCACGGTGAGAAATACCGGCTCGAACTCCAGCACCGCCACGCGGGTGGCGGGCAGCGAACCGCTGAAAATCAGCACGCCAATCAAGCCATTGATCCAACCGCTGCGACTGTGCGCGGGGGTGATAATCCGAGAGGTCTGTTCCATGCAGGGTGTGCTCGTAGGGGGCGGGGTTGCGTTTGGCGCATCCTAGGGCGGAAGATTGGGACAATCAAAAAATTGTCATGGATACATCGCCTATGCCCCGTGCCCGTTACAAGTCGTTGGTGGATGCCTTTGCCCGGGATATCCGCGCTGGAACCCTGGTGCCCGGCACCCGCCTGCCCACCCACCGCCAACTGGCGGCCAGCCATGGCCTGGCTCTGGTCACGGCCAGCCGGGTGTATAGCGAGCTGGAGGCCATGGGCCTGGTCAGCGGCGAGACCGGGCGCGGCACCTTTGTGCGGGAAATTGCCCTGGCGCCCGGGCAGGGCATTGGTCAGATGGCGGTGGCGGCGGGCATGCTCGATTTGAACTTCAACTACCCGTCCTTGCCGGGCCAGGCCGACCTGCTGCGCACCGCCTTGCGCCAGTTGGCGTTGTCCGGCGACCTGGAAGCGCTGCTGCGTTACCAGCCCCATGCCGGGCGCCCCCACGAGCGGGCGGCCATGGCGCGGCATCTGCTGCACCGTGGTCTGAGCGTGGCGGCCGAGCAGGTGCTGGTGGTCGGCGGGGCCCAGCATGGCTTGGCGGTGAGCATGATGGCATTGCTCAAGCCGGGCGATGTGGTGGCGGTGGATGCGTTGACCTATTCCGGTTTCAAGGTGCTGGCCGAGGCCCTGCACCTGGAGATCGTCGCCATCGCGGTTACGCCGCACGGGCCGGATCTGGCCGCGCTGCGCCAGGTCTGTCGCCGGCGCCCGGTGCGCGCGGTGTACTGCATGCCGACGCTGCACAACCCCCTGGGCTGGGTACTGGGGCTCGAGCAGCGTGAGGAACTGGTACGCATCGCCCGCGAACATGGGCTGATCCTCATCGAAGACGCCGCCTATGCCTTCCTCGCCGAACACGCGCCGCCACCGCTGGCGCAGCTGGCGCCGGAACGCACCGTGTATGTGGGCGGGCTGTCGAAGAGCGTCGCCACCGGCCTGCGTGTGGGCTTCGTCGCAGCGCCCCTGGAATGGGTGCCGGCGCTGGAGCGCACGCTCATGGCCACGGTGTGGAATGCCCCCGGGGTGATGACGGCCATCGCGGTAGGCTGGATCGAGGACGGCACGGTCGTACAGCTGGAGGCGCAAAAACGCCAGGACGCCCGGGCCCGCCAGGCGCTGGCGACCGAGGTGCTGGCGGGGCTGGCGTACATCAGCCATCCCGCCTCGTACTTTCTCTGGTTGCCTCTGGGGGAGGAGGTGCGCGCGGACCAGGTCACCATGGCCCTGGCGCGGGAGGGGATTTCAGTGTCCACTGCCGAGCCGTTTTCGGTGTCGGGGCAGGTGCCCCATGCGATCCGGCTGGCGCTGGGCTCGGTGGATAAGGGGGCGTTGCGCGCGGCATTGCTCAAGGTGCGGCGGGTGGTCGAATGACCATCCGCCGAGTGAGGGCTCAGCCGTCGATCCAGGAATGCTCAGCACCCACCTTGATGTTGAATTTGTGAAACAGCGGGAGGTAGTGTTCCTTCATTTCCTTGATCCTCACACCCAGCAGGTTGGATGGAACAATGCCCTTGCTCACGTAAAACTCGCGTAGACCGTCTTCGATATTGACGCTCGGTCCGGATGAAACAACTTTGTTGCTGACGACTTTTGATTCTTTGGCAATGCCGTCAAACCCTAGGTCGTACATGTCGGGCCTTTTCGCTTTAAGTATGTCATTGAACAGGTTGGGCCCTACCGTCTCAAAGATCTTGCGCTCATAGGCATTGAACTCGGGGGTGAATTGGACCCGTCCATTGGGGCCCCTGGAAACCGTGGGCCGATTGGCGGCGAAGTACGACTTGTTGGCGGAAAAGCGTTGGTTCATTTCTGTGATCATGTCCGTCAGCACGGGATTGCCCGGCTGCGTAGCAAAGTTACTGGTGTTATAGAACGGGTTGTAGCCGGTCAGGCTATGGGCAACAGGCTTGTTAAGAAGAACGTCATTGGCGCCGGCTTTTAAAACTACATTGCCGATATCGGCTTGAATCACATCATCGGTATCAAGATAGATGCCGCCGTATTTATTCATGATCGGATAGCGTGCGACGTCCGATGCGGCGGCCAGGTTTTTCCCCTGGCCTTGGCGAAAGTAGTCGTACATTTCGCCATTTTTCAACTGTTTGAAAACCTCGTCCTCATTGAGATTCACCACCGTCAGGTCGGGAGCCTTGCTCTGCAGCTTGCTTTTTATCTGTTGGAAAATGGCTGGGTTGTCGGCATCTACGTGGAGAACAGATTGGTAGCCTGGGGCTTTCTTGGCATTGTTGGCCATGTTTTCCACCAGGTTGGTGGGGATGTCCTGGCCTGCCCAGAAATAATGCAGTTGTTTGGGTAATGGCCTCGCATCTCTCGGGATATGTATGGAGATCGGCGGGCTGACATCCACGAACTGGAATCTATGGGCGTCGATTTTCTTGGCTTTGCCGAGTTGTTGTAGGGTTCCCCGCTGCCACTTGCCTTTGCCGGTTCTCCAGAAATACTGGTCAGTAACCCCTTCAACACCGGTAGAGGTATTCGTTGCCTTCCAGGCACCGAGTGAACTATTGAACGTGACGCTATGTTCCACGCCCATGTAATTGAGCGTGTAGGGGGAGGGTGGGCGCCCGGTTGTTTTGACATCGTCTATCGGCACGACATAAGTATGATCGTCGAGCCTCCACGGCGTGGGCGGGCTCCCGGCACCGCCGAGCAGACGGTTACCCCTGGACACGGGTTCCCAGCCAGCAACGCCCAGATCCTTGACGGGGATATCGGGGCTTGCGCCTCCCGCGCGCACGATCACGCGCTGGCCATCTTTCACGCGTGACTCATACAGCGCTCCGTCAACCTTTACATACTCTTTATTACTGCCCCCGACATACACATTGCCCTGTCGGCCCTTGATCTTTAGTTCTGACAGGGCGATATTTTTGACTTCATACCCGGATAAATCGGCATTCAGGGATTTCACCTCTCCATTGGCCGCTACCCGGTGGGGCTTGAACTCCTTTATCGGGGGGCCAAAGGCTCGCTTCTTGAGCGGGTCGTATTGATGCCAGTTGCCTTGAAACATGACGACGTTACCTTCGGTCGTCTCCTGGCCAACCTTGAACGTGCCGGTTGCTGCCAGGCCGTGCTGCTGGCTGGCGATCTGGGTTGTGTCGCCGCCGAGAGCAATCGGGTTGTCGGGGGTAGCCACAAAGTTGTCCAGGGCTTTGCCGTACGCCCGCTGGGTGTGCGGGTCAAAGGCATACCATTTTTGGCTCGCCTCATCGAACTTGGCCAAGGCTTTGTTTTCAAGTGCGCTATTGGCTGCCTTGTAGGTGCCTTCGGCGATATCAGGTTTTTTCGCCAACTCCAGCAGGTTCACGCTGCGGTAGGAGCCACGCAAGGATTTGACCCCCTTGTAGGCGGTACGCCCCAGCTTCGCTACCGAGCGCGCCAGGTCATCAAGCCCCCCCACGGGATTCAGTGCGCCAACCGCCGCGCGCCCGATGATCTTGCCGGCACGCCCCAGTTTTGAAAGGGCCGATGCTCCGGCTGCGAGGGCTTTGGCACCTTTGGCTGCGGTGCCCAGGCCAATTGCAAAACCGAAGATATCAAATGCCAGGTCGGTAATGCCCTCGCCGACGTTGCCGTCTATAAAGTTCTTTATGGCTGAGCGAAATGGAATGAGGTTCAGGGCGATTTCTTCAAGCGCCTTATAGAACGGTAGTTCAGTGTCAAAGGTGGTGGCGCCCTTGGCGTAGCGTTCTACAGCAGGCAGGTCCATGGCCTCGATCACCGCGTCAGCAATGTAGCGGGTCCTGGCACTGTTGAAGCTGTTGGGCGCGCCTTGTGCCCCCTGGTTTTCATCGGTTATGCCAGGCGGGTGCGGGCCCGCCGGTTTTACTGCATCGAATCTCTTGCCGCCTGATGCGTGTAAAAAGCCGCTGGTGGGGGCGTACTCCTGGTAACTCTGGTTCGGTCGCCTGGTCACCGTGCCTTTCAATCGGTCAATGGCGTAGGTCATGACCTTACTGTTGCGCTCGGTCTTGACCAGCAGCACACCCGGTTCAACGAGAATGGGGTGATCGGCCCGGGTGTAGCGAACCTCCTTGCTGATGGATATTTTGCCGAACTCGAGGTTCTCTCGGTCTTGCGGCGGCAGTTTTGAAATAAGCAGCTTGATCTGGGTGGCCGTGGCTTTCTTGACCGTATTGGCGTAGCCCGCAAATGTCTCGTTGAAGGCATCCACCGGGCGCGCCAGGTTTTTAAGCTTTGGCATGACAGCATTGATGTTGATCGCCTCAGATGAGGAAACCCATGCCGCAGGTTTGCCATCAGGCTCGAGGGTGATCGCCCCAAACGTCAGGTCTTTTACAAAAGCACGGCCATGCTCCCCCCAATTGTCGGCCGAGTCGGGAGCCCCGCTGAGCGCGCGACCATCGATATACAGGTCGAGGATCGAGTAGGGGCCCGGGAAATAACGGCTGGAGGGTTGCGAGGTAATGCACTTCTTGTCGAACAGTGCCGGGTCCATGTCCGGCAGGGCTTTCTTCAGTTGCTCCAGGGCAATTGCCTTGGTGGTAGGCATTTGCGCAAGTTGGGTTTCGGAGGCCTCTTTCAGCTCGCGAATCTGCGCACTGAACTCCTCGCGCACGGTATTTATGGCTGTGGGTGTTGCCGGGTAACCCATGCCGTTGGCTGCTCCCCAGTCTTTGATCGCCTCGCTCTGCGCCGTGTACTCAATACGACGTTCTTCGTCAGTGATGGGGGCGGTTGCGGCGTCGAGCATGATTTGCGCGTAGCTCATCGTCGCCGTGCTCCCTGGCGCTTTTGCTTCGAGGCGCGCGGTTGCCGTGACCAGGCTGACCCAGCTATGGGTGCCCGGCGTCACCTGATTCGGAATGCCCTTGACCAGGAACTCCGGTGCCCGGCTGGCCAGCAAAAGATGGGCCTTGACTGCCGCGCTCTCAGGGGACGAAGCGCTGCCTTGGGCGAGCAAGTGCGCGGCGAGTTCCTTGATGATCGCCGAGGCGGGCTTGCCCGTATTGTTCTCCGAGACCAGCCGATAGCCCTCGATCTGTCCGGGTGACGGGTTATGCAGGTGCTTGCCGCTCTCGATGTTCAAGGCCGCCGACAGCCAGTCCGTGGCACTGCCTTTGACGCCGCGCGCCTCGAAAGTGGCCTGGATCGCGCTACCCAGTGCCTTGCCCCGGGGCGAATGGAGCAAGGTATCGATCAACTGCCGTGGGTGTTTTTGTTCCTCGGCCGAGATTTGCCTGCCGTTCAGCAAATAATCCAGCACACGGTTAAACGGACTCAGCGTGGTATCGCCGAACTTGCCGGCGCGTAGGTCCGAGTGCAGTTGTTGCTGGCTGGCCCGGTCAAGGGGTTCGGGCCAGGCCAGCGCTCCACCCAGGTTGCCATTGGCCGGTGCCTTGGGGGCTGGCGTAGCGAGGGCGGTTGCAAGGTTTGCCAACTGCTCATGAGTGGTGGGCACGTCCCAGCCATGGTCTTCGATGAATTGCAGGAGGCTGACCTTGTTCGATTGCTCGGTGTGGTTGGCCTGGTAGGTGCTGTTGGGGGACAGCTCGATCATGCTTTTGTGCAGTTGGTTCCTGATCTGCCCGGCATAGTCGATGTCGTGCTCGACCGACCTTGCCAGGTGACGAAGCTCGGCGATGGCCTGGTGCCGGTGGTCAATGTCGCCCAGATGCGCTTCCTGGTTTTGCAGTTCATCTTCGCTGCGCGACTTGATCAAGGGGGCCGAGGTGGCTGGATCGAGCGGTGTGAAGCCTTGGTTCTCGTCGATTTGCGCAGCACGCTGGCGCATTGAGGGGGCGGTGAGGTCCAGCCGCTCATTGTAAAAGCGCCCGACCAACCAGTGGGGAACGGGCTCGATAAGGTCGCTTGCCGGCGGCGAGAAGGCCGTATCGCTGTCGCCCGCAGCGATGACTTGGCCGGCCTTGAGCACGGGCCCGCTGATGGCGGCCCAGCGGGCGTCGTCTTGCCCGACGGTGTGTCGCTTCTGCTCGGGATCAAGGTGCTGCTGGAGCTTGAAGGAGATTTTGCCGGATTGCGGATGCAGTTCGATCGAGCGGGGATTGATGCCTTTGTCTTGCATCCATTGACGGATGTCGGGCGATTTGAAGGCGTTTGACAGTTGCGTCCACCACTGGCCGAACGTGGACTCGGGAGCAGGGGTGTTGATCGTGACGTTTCTCTGGCCATTGGCGGCCAGCAACAGCGCCGAGTGATACTCCATCGCCAGCTCGCGATCACCTGCGATACGCGGGTTTTCGTTGGGGCCTTCGGGGTTGGGGGCTTCACGTTTTTGCCGGGAGGGCGGCGGTCCGGGGAGGATGTTGGAGGCAAGAGGTGGCTGACGTTGCGGGTTCACGTGCTTGGGAATACTGAGCATAAGGGCGACTGCCTGAAGGTTTGGGAATGGGTCCGGGGTTAAACAGCGACCGTGGCATTAGCCTTGTGTAGCGGTTTAACGCCGGATGATTCCCTTGCGTCTGCAGTTGTTGATTTACCTCTTATTTCCATCAGCTACGGATCAGAAATCCCAGCGGGTAGTCAGCATCACGGTTCTTGCCTTCGGAGGGCTCCAGCAGTTGGTTGTTGCGGTCGCCTTCGGCTGTTGGCGCACCCGGTCAATCGCTTTGAGCACCTGTGCCGCCTGCAGAATCTGCTCGGGCGAGGGGCACCTTGGTCTCAGCGCAGCCCCTTTCAACGTCTTTAATAGAAGGACTCGAAGAATGATGGCTTCACGTCGTTAATGCGCGGATTTCATGTGGTTAATTTTGGGTATCAGTCATTTTTTGTTGGTTTTATTGACTGATCGGCGCTGGTAGAGCGCGATATGGCCGTGGGAAAGCGGTCTGGGTCATGCTTGGTAGGTGTTGAAAGGTAACCATACTTAAAGTTTATGTGTATTTAGGTAGCGCTTTTGCGCGTATTGACCGAATCCACAGTAACGTCTTTTTGACAGAATCCGCTCTGTGCGCACCGATCCGGTCAGCCTTTTCCACGTTGTGTTTAAAGCCCGGATCCCCATAAACATTAGGCGCTGGCATGGCTGTGACTGCTTGTTCTGGCGTAGAGCCCTTGGGCACTGCGAGAAACGCCATGGCCAATCGGTCATTCCAACCCCGGTTCGGTCAGTGGCATATGCCCTGCACCCCTTCAAGGCATTCCATGCGTTCACTTCACCCATAGGCTTGATCATGACGAAACCCTTCCCGAATCAGAGCGGTATCTACGACGTCATCGTTGTGGGCGGTGGCGTGGTGGGATGCGCGATGGTCCGGCGCTTTACCCTGGAGGGGGCGCGGGTGCTGTTGCTGGAAAAGAGCCCGGATATCCTGTCTGGGGCGAGCAAAGGCAATAGCGCGATCTTGCACACCGGCTTCGACGCGCCCACCGGCAGCCTGGAGCTGCAGTGCATGAAGGACGGCTACCAGGAATACCTGGAGATCCACCAGCAGATGTCGCTGCCGCTGCTCAAGAGCGGCGCGATGGTGGTGGCCTGGAACGAGGACGACCTGGGCAAGCTGCAAGGTATCGTCGAGCAGGCACACGCCAATGGCATTGCCGATGTCAGCCTGATCGGCCGCGAGCGGCTGCGCAGCCTGGAACCGAACCTGGCGCACAATGCCCTGGGCGCGGTCGAGGTGCCTGGCGAATTCCTTATCGACCCGTGGTCGGCGCCCTTGGGGTACCTGCTCCAGGCGATGATGCATGGCGCGCAGGTGCGCCTCAACACCGAGGTCAACGGCGGCTATTTTGATGGCGATCTCTGGGCCCTGGAGACCACCAACGGGTTTATCCGCGGCCGTACGATCATCAACTGCGCCGGGTTGTTCGGCGATGTGCTGGAGCAACAGTTGCTGGGCGCATCGAGCTTTTCCATTCACCCGCGCAAAGGCCAGTTCGTGGTGTTCGACAAGGCGGCCGCGCGCTATCTGGGCAATATCATCCTGCCGGTGCCCAATGAGCGCACCAAGGGCATCGTTCTGACGCGCACGGTCTACGGCAACCTGTTGGTGGGGCCTACCGCCGAAGAACAGGAAGACCGCCTGCACGCAGGGCTCGACAGCGAGGTATTGCGCCAACTGGTGGACGCTGCCGTCGAGCGCATTCCCGCGCTCGACGGCATGCCGGTCACTGCCACCTATGCTGCGTTGCGCCCGGCCACGGAAAAGAAAGAGTATCGGGTGCAGCGGGTCGAAGGTAAGAACTGGATCAGCGTCGGCGGCATCCGTTCCACCGGCCTGACGGCGGCGCTGGGCATCGCCCGGCACGTGTTCAGCCTATATCAGCGCGAGCACACGCCAGTCCCCGCGTCCATCCTGCAATGGCCGACGCTGCCTAACCTCGCCGAACATTTGCCACGCGACTACCACCGGCCGGGCTACGGCGAAATCGTCTGCCACTGTGAAATGGTGACCCTGCGGGAAATCCAGAATGCCTTGGCCAGCGCGCTGCCGCCCGGTGACCTGGGCGGGTTGAAGCGGCGCACGCGGGCCTGCATGGGGCGCTGCCAGGGTTTTTATTGTGGGGCGCGGGTGGCCGAGCTGAGCGCTGGCCATCTGGCCATTCCCCTTGCAACAGGTGTTTGTCATGCAGTCCATTGAAGTCGAAAACATTGATGTCGCGATTATCGGTGGCGGGCCGTCGGGACTGTCGGCGGCGATCACCCTGCGCAAGCTGGGCGTGGGCACGGTGGTGGTGCTCGAGCGTGAGCCCGAGGCCGGCGGTATTCCGCGCCATTGCGGGCATCCACCCTTTGGTCTGCGTGAATATGGCCGGGTCTACACGGGGCCGGCGTATGCGCGCAAAAATGTCACGCAGGCGGTGAAGGCGGGCGTGGATATCCGCGTCAAGCACTCGGTGACGCAGATGGGCCAGGGCGGACGCCTGGAGGTGGTCAGCCCGCAGGGCGCCAAGGTGATCCAGGCGCGTCGGGTGCTGATCGCCACCGGGGCCCGGGAAACGCCGCGCTCGGCGCGCCTGGTGGGTGGCGACCGCCCGCTGGGGGTGATCAATACCGGTGCGTTCCAATCCTATCTGTACCTGGAGCACCTCAAGCCCTTTGAACGCCCATTGATCGTCGGTACCGAGCTGGTCAGCCTGTCGGCAGTCATGAGTTGCCGGCGTGCCGGGATCCAGCCGGTGGCCATGATCGAGGTCAACCCACGGGCCACGGCGCGCTGGCCGTTGTCGCTGTTCCCGCGGCTGTGCGGGGTGCCGATGCATTTTGGCGCGCAACTCCTGCAAATCCACGGCACCGGGCGGGTCGAGGGCGCGACGGTGCGCCTGGCCAACGGGCAGACCCAGACGTTTGACTGTGACGGCGTGCTGCTCACCGGCCAGTTCACCCCTGAATCGAGCCTGGTGCGTTTGAGCGAGTTGCGCCTGGACCCCAACAGCGGCGGCCCGCATATTGATCAGTACGGGCGCTGTTCCGACCCGGCGTACTTTGCCGCCGGCAATCTGCTGCGCCCCGTCGAGACGGCAGGTTGGTCGTTTCGCGAAGGCCATAAGATCGCTACGATGATTGCCCGTGACCTGCAGGGGCAATTACCGTCTGCTGCGTCGAGTATCGAAATTGCCTGCAGGGGCGACTTGAAACTCTGCGTACCGCAGCGCCTGAGCCCGTCTGCCGTGGCGGGGCTGCAGCACCTGCAACTGCGGGTTCGTCGTGGGGTGAAAGGGCGCCTGGTGGTTCGCGCCGACGGTAAGGAAATCTGGTCGCGCACCGACAGTTCGCAGCCCGAGCGGCGGATCTTGATACCCATCGCCAGCCTGAACCTGCCCCAGGGCGTACAGCAACTCGAAGTCGACTTTGTCGGCCCATAACAAGACCTGCCGAGGAGTCTTTAACATGCGCATTGCCGCGCTCGATCAAGGTACCACCAGCACCCGCGTGCTGGTGGTGAGTGACAATGGGTCTGCTGATATCCAGCTCTCGTTGCGCCATCAGCAACACCATCCCCATCCTGGTTGGGTGGAGCATGATCCACTGGAATTGCTCAATAACCTGCAACGTTGCCTGGAGGCCACCGGCCAGGTGGACGCCATCGGCCTTGCCAACCAGGGCGAGAGTTGCCTGGCGTGGGATGCCCAGACCGGCGAGCCGTTATCCCCGGTGATCGTCTGGCAGGACAATCGCACCTCGGCCGAGATCGCCCAGTTGCGCGGCGACGGTGGCGAGGCCCTGACCCTGGAGCGCGCCGGTTTGCCGCTCGACCCGTATTTCTCGGCGAGCAAGCTGGCCTGGATCGTGCGCAACCTGCCGGCTGCGCAGAGCGCATTGCGCGCCGGACGGCTGCGCCTGGGCACCACCGATGCGTACTTTCTCGACCGCCTGACCGGGGTCTTTGCCACCGATGTCACCACCGCTTCGCGCACCTCGCTGATGAACCTGGCGACCGGGCAGTGGGACAGCCAGCTCTGCGAGCTGTTTGGCGTGCCGATGGAAACCCTGCCGCAGATCCGCGACACCGTCGGGCACTTTGGCGAGATTGGCGCCACCCCGGTCACCGCGTCGATCGTCGACCAGCAGGCCTCGCTCTATGGCCATGGTTGCCGCAATGAAGGCGACGCCAAGATCACCTACGGTACCGGCGCGTTTGCCCTGACCTTGACCGGCGAGCAGATCATCCGCGCGCCGGAAAAGGGCCTGCTGGCAACCATTGCCTGGCAGATCGACGGCAAGCCCACCTATGCCATGGACGGTGGTGTCTACGATGCCAGCGCGGCGGTGGAGTGGGCCGGGCGGCTCGGCTTGTTCACGGATTTTTCGGAGCTGGCGGCGTTTGACGAGCCTCCGGCCATTGGCCGCCAACTGGCGTTTGTGCCGGCGCTGTCCGGGCTGGCTTGCCCCCATTGGGACCGCAGCGCGGCCGCCCTGTGGGTCGGTATGAACGGCAGCACCACACGCCAGGATATGTGCCAGGCGGTGCTGGAGGGCGTGGCGTTGCGCAGTGTTGAAGTGATCACGGCCATGGACGGGTTTCTCAGCGTCACCGATCACCTGTCGATTGATGGCGGCCTGGCGCGCAGCCCGTATTTTGCGCAGTTCCTCGCCGATGCCTTGCAGCGTTGCATCGTCACCCAGCGTTTCGATGAGTTGACCGCGTTCGGCTGTGCCGCGCTGGCGGCCAAAGGGCTTGGCGTGGCGCTCAAGCCGCCGCGCAATACCAGCACCAGCTTTCACCCGAAAGTCAGTGCCGCCCAGGCCCAGCAGTGGCGTGCCACGTTCAGTGACGCGGTGACGCGGTGCCGCGACTGGCGTTAACCAGTCACCACTCCGGGCGGGTCAGGGCAGGGGCTTGCAGCACTTCAACCTGGGCCTCTGCCAGGGCCTTGGCCAGTTCGCCCAGGGGCGCGCGGTCGATGATCAGGCGGTCGATGCGCTCCAGGGGGAACACCTGGAACAGCGCACGCTTGCCCATCTTCGAAGAGTCGGCAATCACCGTGAGGTAGCGTGTGCGGGCGATCATCGCGCGGGTGATTTCCGCCTCTTCGATGGAGAAATCGAAGGCGCCGTCGGTGTTCAGGGCGCCAATGGTGACCACGGCATGTTCGGCGTTGAAACGGGCGATCTGCTCCATGGCCAGGGCGCCGATATTCTGTTCCGATTCGGGGCGGTATTCGCCGCCGATCATGAACACGCGATTACCGCTGGCGCCAATGGCGGCGGCGATCAACAGGGAGTTGGTGATCACTGTGATGCGGTTGAGTTTCGCCAGTTCACGGGCGAAGAACAGGGTAGTGGTGCCAGTATCAATCAGTAGACTGTCGCCCGGCGCGTAGAGCCCGGCGGCGAAGCGCGCCACCGCACGTTTCTCGTGGGAGAACTCATTCATTCGGGTCTGGAAGGCGTTCTCGTGCTCTCCGCTGGGGGGCAGCGAGGCACCGCCATGGAACTTGGTGACCTGGCCGTCTTCGGCCAGGGCCGTGAGGTCGCGGCGTATGGTTTCTTGCGAAGTGCCGAGGGTGCGCGCCAACTCGTCGACCGAAATGCGTTCACGTTGGCGTAGTAACTCAAGGATATGTTGGCGTCTTTCATTGGGGCGCATGGGTAATCATCCTCTTGATGCTACGTGAATGCGCCACAGGGGCGCGGCGCTGTTACCGAGGCACTCAAATGATGCCGCAGTCGCTAGCGCTGGGGCGTTTGAGCGCCAGCGGCAGGGAGGTGAACGTGGTATTGGCGTTTGTCGTTCACGGCCGTAAAGTCCGCTGCCTTGAAAGGTGTGACCAGAGATTACGCAATACAATTGACCGATTCCAGTGTGTTTAACCCGCAAAACCACATAAAACACACGATTGGCATGGGAAGTGGTTAGTAATAGGGTGTGAAAACACCGCAAATGGAGCTGTAAACGCGTTTGGCCAATGGAGCGACCGAACTGGGGCGTACTCCTACAAAAACAATTGATTCAGTACAGATGGAGCGAAAGCAATGGCGGAATTTGGCAACTACGTTATTTACCTGATCATGATCGGCGCGGTGGTTGGCGCGTTTGCATCCGTGATCAAGCCGGACAGCGGCCTGGGCAAGGAGTTTGTCAACGGCATCCACTCCATCGGCCCGGTGTTCCTGGCGCAGGCGGGCATCATGGTGGCGATCCCGTACTTGTCCAAATTCATCGAGGTCGCCCTGGGGCCGTACTTTGGTGCGATGGGGTCTGACGTGTCGATTGCGGCGCTGTCGATCATTGCCGTGGACATGGGCGGCTACCAGTTGGCCGATGCCCTGGCGGCGAACCGCGACATGTGGATCACCGCCATGATCGTCGGCTACACCTCCGGCGCGACTATTGTCTACCTGATCCCGGTCGGCCTGATGATGCTCGAGCGCAAGGACCACAAGTACCTGGCGCTGGGGGCCATGGCGGGCTTGATCAGCATCCCGTTCGCGGTGCTTGCGTCGCTGATGATGATCACCGCCTTCAACCTGCCGGTGCGGGACATTGTGTCCACCACGTCGCCGGCGTTGCATTACCTGAGCCTGGGTTTTGTCGACTGCGTGCGCTTGCTCGCGCCATTGTTTGTGTTCTGCTTCCTGCTGGCTGCCGGCCTGCGCTACCGGGCGGCGTGGATGGTGGCCGGGTTCCTGGTGTTCGGTAAGTTGATGGACGCCTTTATCAAGATCGTCCTGGCGTTGGCCATCGTTGAGCACTTCACCGGGTTCTTCATGAAGAATTTCGGTGTGTGGGGCTTTGACCCGATGTTCGCCGACGAGAAGGAGTTGTTCCGTGCCATCGAGATTGCTGGCTATATCGGCATCATGCTCGCCGGTACGTTCCCGATCTGCTACCTGTTCAACCGCTACTGCAAGAAACCCATGGAAGTGCTGGGCAAGCACATCGGGCTGTCGGCCGATGGTGCGGCGGCGTTTGTCATGGTGTTTGCCAACATCATCGCGGTTTACCACCTGTTCAAGAAAATGAATGCCCGGGATAAGGTCCTGTGTGTGGCGCTGGGTGTCTGTGCCCAGGCCACCATTGGCGATCACCTGGCCTTTACCGCGAACTTCCAGCCGACGCTGATCATGCCGATCCTGCTCGCCAAGCTGTTTGGCGGCCTGCTCGCCGTGGCGATCGCGATCAAGATCTCGGTGCCCGCCGCCCAGCGTTATGAAGCGCAGGAACGCGAGCGCGAAGAGGCCGATGCTCCCGGTGTGCCCGCTGCCCAGGCGGTCTGACGCCCACTGTTCAACCATCGCAAGGGTGCGAGCCCTTGCATTGCCCTGAGGTAACAATGAGAAAGATCTTTCTGGCCTGCCCCTACAGCCATGCCGATGCGTCCGTCACCCACGAGCGCTTTATCCAGTGCAACAAGGTGGCGGCCACGATTATCGAGGCGGGTCATGGGGTGTTCAGTCAGGTGTCGATGTCGCACCCGATCAACCTGGCGTTCGAAGGCAAGGACAGCGCAACCATCGGCAAGCTGTGGGCGCCGGTGGATGCGTTGTTCATGGACATGATGGAAGAATTGATCATCCTCGATCTGCCAGGCTGGGACTTGAGTTCGGGGATCAAGCGCGAGATTGAATTCTTCAAGAATCGCGGGCAGAAGGTCAGCCTGTGGTCGCAGGTTTCTGGCGAGTTCAACTAACAACGCAGATCCCCTTGTGGGAGCGGGCTTGCCCGCGATAGCAGTGTGTCAGGTTAAAACTACTTGACTGACACACCGCCATCGCGGGCAAGCCCGCTCCCACAAAAGCCCTCCCACTTCGGGTTGTGTGCATGGCGCACGCCACATGCCACGTTGTATGGTCTTGCAAAACCCTGCAACGGAGCACCCCCCATGTACAAGGACTATCCCGCCGCCTACCAAGTCAGCAAAGGTGCTGCCTTGCAGGTCGACCAGGCATTTTATGATCGCGTGCGCGAGGCCGAGCGCACCCTGGTCGAGCAGTTTGAAGTGCCGATCCGCACCGGCCGCGCCTGGAAAGTGCCGGCAGGTCATGTGTTCCGCGTGACCACCCCGGTCGGCCCGCAGGTTGGCGACTTCAATGTGTGGAATGCCAATGATCCGCGCGAGCGCATGTGGGCGGCCCGCACCCGCCAGTTGCAAGGCGCCCACGTCAGCACCTATGACCGCTTGTGGTCGAACCTGCCGTTCCTGCGGCCGATGGTCACCTTCACCGATGACAGCCTGGCCGGCTACGGCATCGACGAGCACGGCGGGCGCCTGCACGACCTGTTGGGCACGCGCTGCGACCCATACGTGAACAAGATGCTCACCGGCGAGGACTTCCACCACCATTGCCACTCCAACCTGACCCGCGCCATCTTGCCCCACGGCCTGACCGAGTTCGATGTGCACGATGTGTTGAACATCTTCCAGTGCACCGGCCTGAACCACGACGACATGTACTTCATGAAGGCATGCCCGGCCAAACAGGGCGATTATCTGGAATTTTTTGCCGAGATCGACTTGCTGTGCGCACTGTCCACTTGCCCGGGCGGCGACCTGTCGCTGCCGATGTGGGGCCCGGATGCCCAGGATCCGCTGACCGTGTGCCGCCCGCTGGGCGTGGAGATCTATCGGCTCGACGCGGCCCTGCTGCACGGCTGGGAATCGCCTGCGCGCGCGGCGTACAACGGCAACCATGGTTTGCTGATTCCCAAGGCAGCGTGGGAAAAATAATGGAGCCGGGAAGGGCGGCGGTAGTGCTTTATGTGGCGGAAATTGCGTGCCCAGCCGCCCCCCCCCTGTGGGAGCGGGCTTGCCCGCGATGGCGGTGGTTCAGGCGCTACTTCTGGTATCTGACACACCGCCATCGCAGGCAAGCCAGCTCCCACAGTTGATGTGTGGTGTGTGTAAGGTTCTGTGCCAGGCAGAGATCCCCTATGGGAGCAGTCGAGGCTGTACAAGCATCAGGTTCGGGCACTAAAATGAGAAGTATTATCATTCGCTGCTCATTGGACCTGACATGTACGACGACAGTCTCGTCTCGCCCGTCGAACAACTCTATACCCGTCATCACCCCTGGTTGCGCAGCTGGTTGCAGCGGCGCCTGGGGCACTGCGCCGATGCCGAAGACTTGGCCCACGACACGTTTATCCGGGTGTTGCGCACGCAGCAGGATGTGCGGGAGTTGCGACAGCCCATGGCGTTTCTGGCGGCGATTGCCAATGGCTTGCTGATCAACCGCTGGCGCCGCCAGGCGATAGAGCGGGCTTACCTGGAAGCACTCGCCGCCCGCCCGGAAGGTGAGGAGCCATCGCCCGAGACCCGCTACCTGATGATCGAAACCCTGCTGCAGCTCGACTCGCTGCTGGTGGGCCTGTCGATGCAGGTGCGCAAGATCTTCTTCCTGTCCCAGCTCGATGGCCTGACGTACCCGCAGATCGCCGCGCAGTTGAGCTTGAGCGTGGCCCAGGTGCAACGGGCGATGGGCAAGGCTTTCAGCGTGTGCTACGCGAGCCGTTTTGAATGACTGGCAAGCCGGTTGCACCGAAAGTCCGCGAGACGGCCATCGACTGGATCGTCCGCGTGCAGTCCGGAATGATGAGCCCGGCCGAGCAGCAGGCGTTGCAGCATTGGCGCCAGGCAAACGCCGAGCACGAATACGCCTGGCAACGCGTCGCCAGTTTGCCGCTGATGCTCCAGCCCGGGGCCAACCTGTTGGCCGATGTCACCGCGCGGCGGGCATTGGAGGCGGCCGGGGCCGATCCGGCACGGCGCCGGCAGGTGCTCAAGTGCTTGTTGGGCCTGGGCCTGCTAGGTGGTTTGTCCTGGCAGGGCGCGGAATCGACCCTGGTGCGCGCAGCCTTTGCCACGTACCGCACGGCCACCGGCGAGCGCCGCCGCTGGACCCTGGCCGATGGCAGCTCTCTGTGGTTGAACACTGCCAGCGCTGTCAGCCTGGACTTTAGCGCGCAGCTGCGTCGCGTGCAGTTGATCGAGGGCGAAGTGGCGCTGGATGCTCGGGTTGAATCGCGCCCGCTGCAACTGCTCACACCGGATGCGCTGCTGCGTGGTCAGGATGCCAATCTGCTGGTGCGCCATGATCAGCAGGGCACGTGGATTACCGTAGTGCGCGGGCTGGTCGAGGTGAGTTCGCCGCGCCATCCGGCACCGGTATCAGTGGCGGCAGGCTGGCAGACCCAGGTCGATCGCCAGGGTGTGGGCACGCCACGGCAAACCGATGGGTTTCTGGCCCAAGCCTGGCTGCGCGGGATTTTGCCCGCCGAGCGTATGCGCCTGGATGTGCTGCTGGCCGAACTGTCCCGTTACCGGCCGGGCGTCTTGCGATGCAGCGAGCAGGTAGCGGCGTTGCGCGTGACCGGCAGCTTCCAGTTGGACGATACCGATGCGGCGTTGGCGTTGGTCGCCCATGCATTGCCCGTGCGTATCGAGCGGCGGACCCGCTATTGGGTGACTGTGGTGCCGGTCTGAATATTTTTTTACGTTCCCCCCGTAGTTTTTCCAGACTCGCTTGGCCTCTAGGAATAACCCACCGAAACAGGTGGGCCTTCACCTCTAGGAGTCCTGCATGATTTCTCCCGCAAGTGTCTTGCGCACCCGCACATTGGGTCTGTTGTTACTCAGCCTGCAACCGCTGTACAGCACGGCGGTTTTCGCCCAGGCCGAGCGCCAGCCCTACAGCATCGAAGCCGGCCCGCTGGACCAGGCACTCTCGCGCTTCGGCGTGCAGGCGGGTATCAGCATGGCGGGCAGTTCGACGCTGACGGCGGGCAAGCGCAGCAACGGCCTGCACGGCGATTTCAGCACCGAAGCCGGCCTGGCAAAGTTATTGGCGGGCACGGGCTTGAGTTTTCAGCGCCAGGCCGATGGCAGCTTTGAACTGCATCCGGCGACCAGTGCCGTGGTGCTGCCGTCGCAGAAAGTCACTGGCGATGACCTTGAGAAAAAAGCGGTGTACACCGAGCCACGTTCGCTGGTGTATATCTCCAACGAAGAAGTGCGCCGCTTTGGCGTGATCTCCGCCGGCGACCTGCTCAAGGGCCAGCCGGGGGTGCAGGTGGGTGACAGCCGTAATGGCGGTGGCCTGGATGTGAATATCCGCGGGATCCAGGGGCAAAGCCGGGTCGCGGTCACGGTCGACGGTTCGCAGCAGGCGCTGGATGTCTATCGCGGCTATGCGGGCACGCAACAGCGCAGCTACATCGACCCCGACCTGATCAGCGACGTGTCCATCGACAAAGGCCCCAGCCTGACCTCCAGCGCCATCGGCGGCACGGTGGCAATCCGCACCCTGGGTGTCGATGACATCCTGCGCGACGGCAAGAACGTGGGCCTGCGCTTGAAGGGCGATCTGTGGAACAACGGCGTCGAGCCGGCCTCGCGCAACAGCCATTCGACCACCGAGGACCTGTACTCCGAACCGCACCAGAACCGTGGCGGCCTGTTCGGTTCCGACTCGGAATCGGGCAGCGCGGCGTTTGCCTATACCCATGACCTGTTTGATGTGGTGGCCGCCTACGCCCATCGCAACCAGGGCAACTACTTCTCCGGCAAGCACGGCCAGGACCGCTACCGCACCTTTGACCGCTATGGCCAGGAAAACATGACGGTGGCCACTACCTACAACGCCGGCGAAGAGGTGCTCAACTCCTCGGCAGAGACCGAGTCGATCCTGCTCAAGACCACCCTGCGCCCGGCCGATGACCACACCTTCGACTTCGGCTACATCCGTTACGATGGGCGCATAGGCGAGATCATGCCCTCGGACATCTTCCGTTTCGGCACCGGCGGTATCTACCAGTACCCGCGCGGCAGCACCAAGATCGACACCTACACCGCCCGCTATCACTACCTGCCCACGGGCAATATGCTGGTGGACCTGACGACCAGCCTGTGGATGACCGATGCCAAGACCAGCCAGTTGACCTCGGTGCTGGCACCAAAATCCCAGGCCTATCGTTCGGACCGCAACTGGACGCGCCAGGATGACCGACGCATCGGCGGTGAACTGGCCAATACCTCGCGTTTTGATACGCGCTATGGCGATTTCAAGCTGGACCTGGGCGGCTCGTTCCAGCTCGAGGAACTGCAGCCGCAAAAGAGCGTGGTCACCACACAGAACGATATCAACGCGAACCGCAGCCTGCGTGACGGTTCGCGCAAGGAATTCAGCCTCAACGGCAAGCTGGAGTACAAACCGGTGGATGAGCTGACGGTGTGGGGCGGCGGGCGCTATACCTACTACCGCACCAAGGACCATATACCGCACGCGACCGCCCAGCGCGAGGAGCGCGAGTTGCGCTACGTGAACGTGATCAAGCCGGGCAGCTACGGCAATATGCTGTGGTTCCCCGACGCCAACGGCCAATACACCGACGCCACCGACCCGCGCCTGAACAACGGGATTGTGTTCAGCGACACCAACAACCCGTTTGATGGCCCGCGCTACAACGACTATGGGGGCGTTGCCACACTCGTCTATCCGTCGCAGGTGGGCGAAGTGGTCACCGGCTACACCTATTCGGGCAAGCAGAGCGACAGCAAGGGCGCCTTTTCGCCGGCCATCGGCATCAACTACGAGATCGCTCCGGATACCTTCATCTATGCCTCGTACACCCAGGGATTGCGCATGCCCTCGTTGTTCGAAACCAGCCAGGGCACCCTGCAGACCATGCCTGGCAAGGGCCTGAAACCGGAGCGTTCGAGCAACTGGGAAATCGGCGCGAGCACCCTGCAAAAAGGCCTGCTGGCGGACAACGACACGGCGGCGATCAAGCTGGCGTACTTCAATAACACCATCAAGGACTACGTGACCCGCTACTACGACCCAAGCCCTGGCCTGATGGGCCTGATGAACTTCAGCAATACCGACAGCTTCAAGACCAGCGGCCTGGAACTGCAATCGAAATACGATGCCGGCTGGGTCTTTGCCGACCTGTCCTCGACCTACTACCTGAAGACCGAAACCTGTGACTCGGCCTTCGCCGCGCGCCTGCGGGCCAGTTCCAACCGTTGGCGGAAGCTTGACGACACCCCCAACTGCACCGCGGGCAGCTTCATGGGCTCGTACACCAACACCCAGAACCCACCACGGGTCGCCGGTAACCTGACCTCGGGCCTGCGCTTCTTTGACCAGACCCTGACCGTGGGCGGGCGCCTGACCTACACCTCGGGCCCGACCGTCACCGCCGACAAATCCTGGCAGACCGGCGCCACCACGGCGCAGCTGGTTTATCGCGAAGTGGCGCTGGTGGACCTGTTCCTCGACTACAAATGGCAAGACCACACCCAGTTCAACGTGTCGCTGGACAACCTGACGAACCGTTACTACCTGGACCCGCTGGCCCAGAGCTTTATGCCGGCGCCGGGGCGCACGTTGCGCATGGGCGTGGTGACCAAGTTCTGATCAGCGGCGCCTAGCGGTCCAGGGAATGTTCGTAGGCTGCGGTCATGACCTGCCAAGTGTGGGGATTGGCCGGGATCAGGTGCTCGATGCGCAATGAGGTGACGGTGATGTCCTGGGGCATGCCGAACGTGGTGAAGGTGGACATGAAATCCAGCTGGCCATGCCGTGAATTCACGCGGGTCAGCACCAGCGGCGGCAGTTGATTGGCCAGGGGTGTCGAGCCGTGCGGCACGGGCAGGCTTTGCAGCAGCGTGGCCAGGGTCGGGTTGCCCAGTGCTTCACGGGCAGCCCGTTGCCAGGCGAGGTTGCGGATCTCGTCAGCATTGAGCAGATGGTCGCCCAGGCCCCCCGGTTGCAGCAGGGTGCTCAGCAGGTTCAGGCCTTGTGCAGCGTCTGGCGCCAAACCCACCAGGTCGAACAAGACCTGGGTGCTGGCATTGGCGGCGAGCACTTCCCAGTGACTGCCCAGCACGATCGCCGGCGCCGGATTGTTGGCCTTCAGTACATGGCTGATGGCATCCCGAATGGCATCCATTGCCGGTGCTGCGAGCGGCGTGGCTTCGTAGCGCGGGGCGTAGCCGGCGGCCAGGAACAGGCTGTTGCACTGCTCCAGGGGCACCTCGAGGGCGCTGAGCAGGTTATGCAAGGTGCCCGGGCTAGCCTTGGCGCGGCCGGTTTCGATACAGCTCAAGTGGCGCTGGGAAATGCCACTGATCAGCGCCAGCTGCAATTGGCTCAACTTCGCCTGACGGCGCAACAGCCTCAGTTGGGTGCCGGCGTCGGTCTCGGGGTTGGCGCGGGGGAAGGGTGGGCGGTTCATGGATGGACTCTGGGAGGGCGGGGCGGGGGGCGTCCATGACCTCGCAGGTCATTGAGATGGCGGCGACGTTATCACTAATCTGCGGCTTGCCCAATCCTGCGTGGTGGACCCTATGCACAGACCCTACATCGCCCTTGCCAGCCTAATGGCGTTCTCCCTGTACACCCTGGGCACCCTGCTCTGGGCCGAGCAGTCGCTGCTGGCGTTCGGCCTTGAGCTGCTATCCCGGCCCGATACCGCCCAGGTGGTGATCGACCTGTACCTGATGGCGGCCCTGGCGTGTGTGTGGATGTACCGCGACGCCCGGGCCAAGGGTCGGTCGCTGGCCAGTGTGTTGCCTTATTGGCTGCTGACGGCGGTCTTTGTCTCAGTCGGCCCGCTGCTGTACATCGTGGTCAACGGCTTTGCCAGGGACCGGCAATGAGCAGCAGCCTGCATGTGTTTGCCCTGTGCGTGCTGGTGTTATTTGCCAAGATGCTGGCGATTTCCTGTTACCAGGGGTTTTTCCGCCTCAGGCACCGGGCGTTCACCAACCCCGAGGATGCCGGTTTTTTCAAGCGCGATGCCCTGGTGCACGAACTGTCCGCCGTCAGCCGGGCAAGCAGGGCCTGGGCCAATGACCTGGAGAATATTCCGCTGTTCTTCGCGCTGGGCGGGTTGTGCGTGGCGTTGGGCACCCATGGGGTGGCGACGGCCTGGCTGTTTGCCCTGTTCACCGTCGCGCGGGTGCTACATACCTTGATGTACCTGGGTTGCCGCCAACCCTGGCGCACCCTGGCCTATGGCGTTGGCCTGGCGTGCCTGCTGGGGTTGGCGGGGTTGATCGGCGCGGCGCTGCTGCCTATTCGATAGGGTATTTGCCGAATGCCGGGTGTTGCTCGGCCAACTGGGCGTGGCGTTGCAGGTTGGGAAAGTCCTCGGCCTTGACCACCGAGGGCACGGCGTACTGGCTAAAGGACCACGCCACCGCGACGCTCAGCGATGCTTGGTTCAACGACTGGCCAGGAGTGTCGGCTAGCAGTTTTTCCAGGCCCGAATAGGCCGCCAGCAGTTGCCCGGTTACCCGATCGAGCCATGGCCCATGCAGCTTCTCTGCGGGCCGCAGGTTGTGCTCGTAGTAAATCTGCACGCTCTTGTCACAGGCGGCCAATGCCAGGCCGATCACTTGCAGGTCCCGTGCACGGGCCGCAGCGGTTTGGGGCAAGAGTTTTTTATCGGCCGGTGCCAAGGTTTCGAAATAATCCAGGATCAGGCTGGAGTCCATCAGCACCGTCCCGTCGTCGAGCACCAGGGTCGGGGCCTTGACCACCTGGTTGATCCTGGCGAATTCGTCGAAGGTGCTGAACACCGAGAGGGATTGCTGCTCAAAGTCCACCCCATACAGATCCAGGGCAATTGCCACGCGGCGTACATAAGGCGAGTCCAGCATGCCAACCAGTTTCATGAAGCCTCCATTGCTATCAAGGGGAAGGGGTTGTGCGTTGACTTGATGCCGCTGTTTTTTACCATAAATGCCTGGTTGAAACTGAGCCCGATCGTCTGTGGACCCTTGGCAGGATCATGGTGAGCGCGAACGGCAGTCAGCGACGTTCGGTAGGCCGCAGGGCCGGGATCGGGAGTATGGTGGAGCGGGCAACCCGTGGATTATCTCTGGAAGAGGAGAGGTGACTATGAGCGTTCCCCTGTTGAACAAGATGCAGCTCAATGGCTATGAAATTGTCCGGGTCAATAGCGGCCCATGGCGCGTCTGCACCAAGGATGATCGACTGGCTTCATTCAGCTCCCGCGAACAGGCGCTGGCCTATGCCGCGACCTTGCCGGGCTACAAGGCCCGGCCACGGCCGACCCCATAACCTTGGAGGGGGCCGGTTTTGCGGCCCCCGCACCGGGTCAGACGAAGGGCTGGCCGCTGAACCCGCGTGGTAGGCGCTGCAGGCCGGGCAGCTCGGTCAGGCGTTGGGTCCAGGCGCTGCGCCAGTCATTGTGGGGGCTACCGGAGCGGGCTCTGCGTGCCGCGCGGCGCGATGCGTTGCGCTGGTTACGGCGGGCTTCCTTGTAGGCATCGGTGTTGCGGCAGGTGCGGCATTTAACCCGGTTCAGTTCCACCGTGGACGTCAGGTTATTGCCGTGATGGCCGCAAGCGAGGTGCCCCGCGACCTTGAAGTGAGTGACCATGTCAGCGTCTCCTTCTGTGAGGGTACGCGGCACCGCTAATCTGTTGATGCTCGCGCTCAAGGCCAGGCCGATTGAGGCCGAGCCCTTATATTTCCGACCCCACGCGCGCGCTGACGTTCACCACCCGTCTTGGTGTGCCGAATCTGAAGAATTCTCACGGTGGCTAAAGGCCTGCGCCGGGTTTGCTGGGGCGCGTTCAGGTCGCCAACTCCGTGCCTGCTGGGCGGCCTTGGCGTTACCGGTTCCAGGGACTATTGTTGATTGTCTGGCGCACAGCCCAAAGGAGGGCGATACCATGAACACCAGTGCTCTACTGGAACAACTGCTCCGTGCAGGCCAAGCTTCGATGGCGCAGCAAGGCGGCTCGGCGGCACCCCAGGGTGGCGCGGGAGGGCTCGGTGGCTTGGGCGGCCTGCTCGGTGGGTTGCTGCGCGGCGGCGGCTCCGCAACGGCGTCGGGCGGTGGCGGCCTCGGCGATCTGCTGGGTGGTCTGGGTGGCATGTTGGGCGGGACCCAGGCGGGCGGATCGACCCGCGCGCGCACTGGCGGTACCAACTACGCGGCCCTGGCGTCACTGGGGATGATGGCGTTCCAGGCGTATCAGGCTTGGCAACGGCAACAGGCCTCGGCGCCGCAACAGACGCTGCAGACGGTTGACCAGTTGTCTGGCGCCGACGTCGAGGCCCATAGCCATGCGGTACTGCGTGCATTGATCGCGGCGGCCAAGGCGGATGGGCGGATTGATGAGAAAGAAAAGGCCTTGATCTCCCAGGAGATCGGGCGCCACACCGACGATCCGGACTTGCAGCAATGGCTCGACGCTCAAGTCGCCAAGCCCCTGGATGCAACCGACTTTGCCGAATATGCCAATGACCCGGCGGTGGCTGCCGAGGTCTACCTGGCCAGCGTCATGTTGGTGGATGACCAACAGGACGCCGAGCGAAACTACCTGGACGAGTTGGCAGGTGCGCTGGGCATCGAGCCGGAGCTGCAACTGCACCTTGAGCAGCAAGCCAAACCGGCCTGATACCGAGGCAACTTGAAGAGTGTGCTTGCTGCAGAGCCCTAGTGCGGCTGCGATAGTGGTGGCTCAGCCAGCATCAAGGCCAGCCATACCGCCGCCATCGCAGCCTCGCCGGGGCTCGACAGCTCCCACATTATTTTGTGCCAGCTGGCAGAACGTGTTCGCTGCAGGGCGCCAGCGGTAAGGTCCGCAGTCCCGGCAAACACCGACGAACCCTGTGGGAGCTGTCGAGCTTCAGCGAGGCTGCGAAAGCGGTGGCTCAGCCAACATCAATGCCAGCAGTACCGCCGCCATCGCAGCCTCGCCGGGGCTCGACAGCTCCCACATTGTTTTGTGCCAGTTGGCATAACGTGTTCGCTGTAGGACGCCTGCGTTAAGGTCCGCAGATCCGGCAAACCCCGATAAACCCTGTGGGAGCTGTCGAGCTTCAGCGAGGCTGCGAAAGCGATGGTTCAGCCAACATCAATGCCAGCAGTACCGCCGCCATCG
Organism: Pseudomonas sp. WS 5411; assembly: GCF_012985595.1. NCBI lineage: Bacteria > Pseudomonadati > Pseudomonadota > Gammaproteobacteria > Pseudomonadales > Pseudomonadaceae > Pseudomonas > Pseudomonas sp. WS 5411. Next base: position 56,917 of record NZ_JAARMC010000015.1, on the reverse strand, counting down.
CAGCCTCGCTGGGGCTCGACAGCTCCCACATTATTTTGTGGCCAGTTGGCATAACGTGTTCGCTGTAGGACGCCCGCGTTAAAGTCCGTAGTCCCGGCAAACACCGACAAACCCTGCGGGAGCTGTCGAGCTTCAGCGAGGCTGCGAAAGCGGTGGCTCAGCCAACATCCATGCCAGCCGTACCGCCGCCATCGCAGCCTCGCCGGGGCTCGACAGCTCCCACATTGATCTCCCTCCAGTGTTTCAGAACCGTAGGGTAGCCCCGGTCGTCAGCCAGCGGTCGCGATCCCCGGTCAGGTTGCGTCCGACCACCAGGTCCACATCGACTTGCTGACCCAGATGCACCCGCGGCCCGGCTTGCCAGGCCTGGTCGCCGCCTTGTTGGCCATAGCGTTCTGCCAATAGCGTCAACGAGTTCGCCAAGCGGTATTCCAGGCCTGTGCCCCAGGTCAGTCGGTGATTTTGTTCGCCATTGTCATAGGTATGGGCCCAGCCGGCATTGAGGTTCAAGCGTAGCGTCTGAGACGCTTGCCAGGTCAGCGGCAGGCCCAGGTCTGCGCCATCGAATGGGTGCCGGCGATCCACCGCGATATGCGCTGCCGCCGCCCAGGCGATCTCCACGCCGGCATCCTGCCAGGCCCACAATGAGCCCTTGAGCTGCGGGCTGAGCTGGGTGTGCTCAGGGTCATCCTCGAGGGCGGCGCCCCATTGCAGGTTGGGCATTGCGCGGGATGTGCAGGCGGCGGAGAGGGTGGTGTGCGATGTCGAGCGGGTGTAGCCGCCGTCGATATTGCATTCGCCGGGGGCGTTGATGGCGCCATCGTCCACCACATAGGAGCCACCGGCGGCGAAGGCCTTGGACAGCAGGCCGAGCACCAGGAGGGCGCCGATAAAAATCAGGTTGCGCCGCAGCGCCCGTTGCCGCGATGCCGGTAGCCAGTCAAAGGCAGCAAGGAAGGTGTGTTTGTGCATGGGGTCATGCTCCAAATGAACAGAATGATCTGTAGCGATGGTGCTGTTGGAGTGGGCTGGGTGTGGCAAACCTGTCTGCCACACCCAGCCCGGTCACAACAGCAAACTCAGTACCACTGCTTGAAGCGGCGGATGTAGATCGTCTTCATCAGCTGTGCCACACAGCAGTAGGCGAGCAAGGTGCCGACCAGCCAAGGGAAGTAGGCCCAAGGCAAGGGTTGCAGGCCCACGATCGTGCCCAGGGGCGAGAAGGGCACATAGATCCCCAGGGCGATGACCAGGCTGGTCATCATCAACACCGGCCAGGCGGCGGTGCTCTGGAAGAACGGGATCTTGCGGGTGCGCAACATATGCACCACCAGGGTCTGGGAGAGCAGCCCTTCGACGAACCAGCCGGACTGGAACAGGGTCTGCATTTCCACACTATTGGCCGCAAACACGTACCACATCAGGGCAAAGGTGGTGATGTCGAAGATCGACGAGGTCGGCCCGATCCAGATCATAAAGCGCCCGATGTTCTGCGCGTCCCACTTGCGGGGCTTGGCCAGGTACTCCTTGTCCATCTTGTCCCACGGCAGGGCCAGTTGGGAGATGTCATACATCAGGTTCTGCAGCAGCAAGTGGATCGCCAGCATCGGCATGAAAGGGATGAACGCACTGGCCACCAGCACCGAGAACACGTTGCCGAAGTTGGAGCTGGCCGTCATGTTCAGGTACTTCATGATATTGCCGAAGGTCTCGCGCCCTTTAAGCACACCTTCTTCGAGCACCATCAGGCTCTTTTCCAGGAGGATGATGTCGGCCGATTCCTTGGCAATATCAGTCGCGCTGTCCACCGAGATGCCGACGTCGGCATCGCGCAGGGCTGGTGCATCGTTGATGCCGTCGCCGAGGAAACCCACGGTGTGACCATTGGCCTGCAAAGCCTTGAGCACCCGGGATTTTTGCAGCGGCGTCAGCTTGGCGAACACCGTGCGTTGCTCAACCTCCTGCTTGAGGGTCGCATCGTCCATGGCTTCGATATCCGCGCCGAGCAGCGGCTCGCCAGGCTCCAGGCCAACCTGGCGGCAGATGGTGCGAGTGACCACGGCGTTATCGCCGGTCAACACTTTGACCGCGACTCCGATCTCTTGCAGCGCAGCAATCGCCGGGCCGGCGGTTTCCTTCGGTGGATCGAGGAAAGTCAGGAACCCGTGGATCACCAGGTTGCGTTCATCGGTGGGGGTGTATTGCTGGCGCGCCAGGGCCTTGGGAATGTTGCGGGTGGCCACCACCAGCACGCGGAAGCCGTCCTCGTTGAACTCGTTGGCGGTGTTCAGCAGTTCCTGGCGACGACGCTCGTCCAGGGCCACGGCGCTCGCGCCTTCCATCACATGGGTGGCGATAGCGAGCATTTCTTCCACAGCACCCTTGCACACCAGCAGGTGATCGCCGTGGCTGTCCTTGACCACAATCGACAGGCGCCGACGGACAAAGTCGAAGGGCAGTTCATCGACCTTGCTGTAGGCAAACGGCACCTGGAACTTGGGGTTGTGCTGGGAAAACGCGAGCACCGCCTGGTCCATCAGGTTCTTCATGCCGCTTTGATGATGGCTGTTGAGCCAGGCCAGGGACAGCACTTGGTCGTCCCGCTGGCCGAAGGCGTTGACGTGGTGCTCGAGGATGATTTTGTCCTGGGTCAGGGTGCCGGTCTTGTCGGTGCACAGCACGTCCATCGAACCGAAGTTCTGGATCGCGTTGAGGCGCTTGACCACCACTTTGCGCTTGGCCATGGCATTCGCGCCCTTGGCCAGGTTGGCGCTGACGATCATCGGCAGCATTTCCGGGGTCAGGCCCACGGCCACCGCCAGGGCAAACAGGAATGCGTCGCCCCAGTCGCCCTTGGAAAAGCCATTGAGGAAAAACACGATGGGCACCATCACCAGCATAAAGCGGATCAGCAGCCAACTGACGCTGTTCACCCCACGGTCAAAGGCGGTCTGCACCCGGGAGCCGACGATGGCCTTGGCCAGCGAGCCGAAATAGGTGCGTGGCCCAGTCGCCACCACCACTGCCTGGGCGCGGCCGCTGACCACGTTGGTGCCCATGAAGCAGATGTTGGGCAGATCCAGCAGGTTGCTCTGGTCGGCAGCGCTGAGGGTGGCGGATTTTTGCGTGACGTCGCCCAGGGTGTCGTATTTTTCCACGGGCAAGGCTTCGCCGGTCAGCACGGCCTGGCTGATAAACAGGTCGCGGGACTCGATCAGGCGGATATCGGCCGGGATCATGTCGCCGGCCGACAACTGCACGATATCGCCGGCCACCAGTTCACGCATCGGTACTTCGCGCAGGATGGGTTGGGCGCCGACCTGCTCGCGGCGCAGCACCGTGGCGGTGGTGCGCACCATGGCCTTCAGCGCCTCGGCGGATTTGGCCGAGCGATGCTCCTGCCAGAAGCGCAGCAGGCTGCTCAGGGCGACCATGGTCATGATGATAATGACCTTGGTCAGGTCGACTTCCTCACCGGCGCGCAGCGGCAGCCAGTAGTCGGTGACAAAACTGATCACCGCCAGGGTCAGCAGCACATAGATGAAAGGGTTGTTCAGGGCCTGGAGGAATTGCACGACAGCGTGGGGCGGCTTGTCGTGGGCCACTTCGTTATAGCCTTCGCGTTGCAGGCGGGCGCTGGCATCCAGTTCGGTCAGGCCGTCCTTGGTCGCCCGGACGTTGGCCAGGGTGGCTGCCAGGCCGTTTTGCGCTTCGCGGGCGGCACGCATCGACAGTTTGCTGTCATGGGTGGCGCGGTGCTTGTTGGGCAGTTGCGTGGTTTTTACGGCGCTCATAGTGTGTACTCCTGTCGACATACTCATTACTTGCCTGGCGGGCAGGCGAGCACGAACATGCCGAGTCGCAATTTTTGCGATCAGTTCTAATAACTTTAAAGAGGTGAGTTAATTAACGGGCGCGCAGAAAACTGCCGCTGGCTTAGTTCGCAAAGAACGCCAGTTAATTAATTGACCAACTATCAGGAAGTTGCTGTTTCCAGTCGGCTTATGCCGCGTGCGCGCTCAACAACAGGCGCACGTGAACAGGCAGGCTGGAAACGTTCCGTCTCTGTGGATCTTGAGGGTCGGCATGGTCCCATTGCTGGACCAGGTGGCCGGTGGTGGGGCACAGGCGCCAGTGAGCACGCAGGTGCACCGGGCTGATACGCGGGGAGGGGCAGGCGAGGGCCGTGCGCGCGGGGGCAACGCCCCGGGAAACACGGCACGGCGTGGCACGCAGGGCTGAAGCCAGCGTGCGTACATCAGGTAGAACAAGGGTCTGGAAATTCATAACACACCTCGGGACCGGACTGGCGCCGGCTCAAGGCAGTTACGTTGGAGCATCAAGCTCTAGCGCAGCTTACCCGGCCTGGAAGGCGAGTCCCGTCTTTACTCTGGGTTTGGCGTCCGCCCCCTGTATTCACGGGGAGCGGACAGCGACTAGATACTGTGTCCATTGGCTTCTTTTGTGAGGTTGAAATAAGGCCCGAGTTGCAGGCACGGGCAATCTACTCAGGCAGGTAGGGGATGTCAATCAATAATGAACTTGTTTGGGCGCTTGTTCAGACTTCATTCAGATTGGCGTTATATATAAGTTCATACACTGTAGGCGGCCAATAACGCCAGATACATCAATACCAGGCCGCAGGCGCCATGGCTGATTCGCTGCCAAGTTGGCGAGGCGTTCTTTCGCAAGACATTCACCAAGCCCGCAATCAGAAAACACGACAGGATCGACGCCAGCATAAAACCGGCGAAAAACATCAGGGTCTGACCGTGACTCGGGGTGGTGCCGACGATGCCTGCCAGGGCACTGCCCAGGGCGCCCCAGTACACAATGTTCTTCGGGTTGGCCAAGGAGAGGGTTGCGCCGACCATCAGCGCGTTGCGCCCGGTGCTGGCCGGGGCGCTGTCGGGTTGTGGCAGGTGCCAGGCATCCAGCAGGCTGCGCAGACCGAGCCAGGCCAGGTACAGCGCGCAAACGGCGGTCAGGGGCACGCGTACCGCGTCGTGCTGGATCAGCAGGGCCATGCCGGTCAGGCCGATCACCGCCCAGGTCGCATCGCCCACCAGCGACCCGACCTGCACCAGTAATGCCGGGGCGAACCCATGCAGCAGGCCGCGGCGCAGGGTCTCTGCCAGCACTGCGCCAGGGGACAGGCAAAATACAAAGCCGAAGACCAGCGCGGAAAAAAAGATTGTCAGCATCACCACCCCAAAATCAATCACGCACCTTCGCCGACACGTCGGCTGCTACAGGTCAGTTTGCTGCAGGGGGCGCTGAGCTGTCTTGGACCGGATTGCGCTCTGATAACGGCCAGGGGTAATGCCATACGCCGCACGGAAGTGCCGGTTGAGGTGGCTCTGGTCGGCAAAACCCACTTCATGGGCGACTTCAGCGGCGCTCAGGCCGCTGCGCAGCAGGCCTTTTGCTCGGCGGGTACGCAACTGCATCGCCCACTGCCGGGGGCTCAGGCCGGTTTCTTTCTGGAAGGTGCGCAGGACGTGGAATTTCGACAGGCCCAACTCGTCGCCCAGGGTATCCAGTGCCACGCCTTGATGTAACTGCGCAGCGAGTAGTTCCTGAGCCTGGGCCACCATCCCCGACCCGGCGCTGGCGCTACTGGGCAAGCGCACACCACTGAGCCTGACCACTTCGCCCAGCAGCAACACCAGGGCGTCTTCACTCAGCCCGCAAACCAGTGGGTCGGCGCTTAATGCGCCCTTGGCGGCCTGGGCCAGTTGCGCCGCCAGTTCCGGGGCAAAACACAGCGCGCGATCGAACTCCAGGTGCGCCAGCCCAAGGTCGGTGGCCAGGCGATCGGCCCCGGCGTACAGGCTGACAAAGTGCCAGGGTGCCCCCTCGGCCGCGCCGCCGCCCTGGATCTGGCCGGGGTTGTACAGGGTGATACTGCCCGGCCCGGCCTCAAAGGTGCGCCGGTCCAGCCACACCTGCTCGGCGCCGACCAGGTTGACGCCAATCACGCACTCGTCGTGACTATGCCGGGCAAAGGTCAGGCCGGTGCAGGTGGTGCTGCTGATTTCGTAAGGGCCCAGCCAGGCGTGGTGCAGGGAACTCATGGGGTGGGCTCAGTGGCATCGGGTGCAGCAAAGCATACGCGTTTACCTGCGTTCAAATCGACCGTTGATTGACCCGGTCAGAGAGCGCTTGAGCATCTTCCTTGCGCTCAGAATAACGCTGCACCAGTTCCGGATGCTCACGCACCAGCAGGGTGAACTTGACCAACTCTTCCATGACATCCACCACGCGATCATAAAGGGCTGAAGGTTTCATCCGGTCCTGATCGTCGAACTCCATGAAGGCCTTGGGCACAGATGACTGGTTGGGGATGGTCAGCATACGCATCCAGCGCCCCAGGACGCGCAGTTGGTTGACAGTGTTGAAAGACTGCGAGCCGCCGCAGACTTGCATCACCGCCAGGGTCTTGCCCTGGGTTGGGCGGATGGCACCCAGTGCCAGGGGTACCCAGTCGATTTGCGCCTTGAACACTGCTGACATCGAGCCGTGCCGTTCCGGTGAGCACCACACCTGGCCTTCGGACCATTGCATCAAGGCCAGTAGTTCCTGGACCTTTGGGTGATCGTTCGGAGCATCGTCCGGCATTGGCAGGCCGGCGGGGTTGAAGATCTGTGTCTCGGCGCCTAGATGCTGAAGCACGCGCGCCGCTTCTTCCACCAGGAGTCGGCTGAAAGAGCGCGTACGGTTGGAACCATAGAGCAGGAGAATCCGTGGCCGTTGTGCGGTGTCAGCGTGGAGTGGGGTGCTCAATGTGAGGTCGAGGTTGGGCAGGGTGGTCATGACATTCTCCGCTTATGACAAGCCAATACGATCCAGCTCAGCCTTGATCTGTGCCGCATCGAGGCGGTTGAACGGGAGGTCGAACAGCGCCCGGCAGCGGGTTTCGATGATCTGCAGGGTGGCCTGGAAGGCGGCGTCAATCTGCGCCTCATTGCCGTGTAGGTCCGACGGGTCCTCAAGCCCCCAATGGGCCTTGATTGCCGGGCCAAAGTACACCGGGCAGGCTTCCTGGGCGGCTTTGTCGCACACGCTGATCACAATGTCGGGTGGGCTGTCTGCAAAGGCCTCATTGCCCTTGCTGTACAAACCGTCGGTGCTGATGCCCGCGGCCTGCAATGTACTCAGGCTGCGTGGCAGGACCTGGCCCTTGGGAAAGCTCCCGGCGCTGATGGCATGGAACCCTGGCGGGGCCAGGTGGTTGAACAGGGCTTCGCTGAGGATACTGCGGCAGCTGTTGGCGGTGCAGATGAACAGGACTTTCATGACAACTCTCCGTTAAACACTCAGGCGCAGGGCCAGCGCCGCCAGGGTAAGCAATAGCACCGGCAAGGTCAGGACGATGCCGACCTTGAAGTAGTACCCCCACGTAATACGGATGCCCTTGCGCGCCAGGATATGCAGCCAGAGCAACGTCGCCAGGCTGCCGATCGGGGTGATCTTCGGGCCCAGGTCGCTGCCGATCACGTTGGCGTAGATCATCGCCTCCTTGACCACGCCCACGGCATGGCTGGCCTCGATGGACAGCGCGCCGATCAGCACCGTCGGCAGGTTGTTCATCACCGAAGACAGCAGCGCCGTCAGCAACCCGGTGCCCAGGGCCGCGCCCCACACGCCGTAATCGGCGAAGGTGTTGAGCCAGGTGGCGAGGTAGGTGGTCAGTCCGGCGTTGCGCAGGCCATACACCACCAGGTACATGCCCAGGGAGAAAATCACGATCTGCCAGGGCGCTTCCTTGAGCACCTTGCGTGTGGAAATCTTGTGGCCTTTGGCGGCGATCACCAGCAGGAGCAGGGCGCAGGCGGCCGAGATGGCGCTGATGGGAATACCCAGGGGTTCGAGGGCAAAGCAGCCGACCAGCAGGATGCCCAGCACCCACCAGGCCGCGTGGAAAGTTGCCGGGTCATGAATGGCACTGGCCGGTTCAGGCAGGTCGGCGGGGTCATAACTGTGCGGGATGTCACGACGGAAGAACCACAGCAGCACGGCCAGGGTGGCGGCGACACTGACCAGGTTGACTGGCACCATCACTGCCGCGTACTGGTTGAAGCCGATGTTGAAGTAGTCCGCCGAGACGATATTCACCAGGTTGGAGACCACCAGCGGCAGGCTGGCGGTGTCGGCGATAAACCCTGCGCCCATCACGAAGGCCAGTGTGGCGGCGGGTGAGAAGCGCAGGGCCAGAAGCATCGACATGACAATCGGCGTCAGGATCAGGGCCGCACCGTCATTGGCGAACAGTGCCGAGACCAGCGCCCCCAGCAGCACCATATAGGCGAACAGCCGGCGGCCACGGCCGCGCCCCCAGCGCGCGACATGCAGCGCGGCCCAGGCGAAGAAGCCGGCCTCGTCGAGGATCAGGCTGATGATGATCAGGGCGACGAAGGTGCCGGTGGCATTCCAGATGATCTGCCACACCACGGGTATATCCGCCAGGCTGATGACGCCGCAAGCCAGGGCCAGGATCGCGCCTATGGATGCGCTCCAGCCAACCCCCAGGCCTTTGGGTTGCCAGATGACCAAGACAATGGTGACGAGAAATATCGCGAAGGCGATCAGCATAAAAGTGTTCTCCAGGGGTCAGCAGCAGGTGCTGGCGCGTTGCGGTCGGTCACCCATTGCCGCCAGGCGCTGTGCGTCGCTTTGCAGCCAGGCTTGATTGGCTTGCAAGGTGGTCTCCAGCACCGTGCTCACCCATTGCGGCAACTGGGGGTTGAGGCGGTAGTAGATCCACTGGCCCTGGCGACGGTCTACCAGCAGTGCGCAACTGCGCAGTTGGGCCAGGTGACGGGAAATTTTTGGCTGGCTGTCATCCAGGGCATGGATCAGCTCGCAGACGCACAGCTCGCCTTCGCGCAGGATCAACAAGATCAGCCTGATGCGTGTCGCATCGGCCAGGCATTTAAAAACGTCTGGGGGGGAGAACGGATCGCTCATGATTGGCGCCACTAAACATATGATGATGCGAATATACGGATATCCATATGTAGTGTGCAACGAATATCCCGTTGATCCAGGTCAAGGGTCTGGGGATTGCCGGCAAGTGACTGAAATTAAAATGAAACACAACTGTCCTAAAGTGCCCGCCATTGATGAAAAAGGAAGTAACCGTGTGACCCGTGCCACTCGCAACCTGCGCAAGACCCTCGATTCCGTCGCGGACAACAACGAAACCGCGGCCTTCGATTTGATGCGCGCTGTCGAAAAACTCAGCGATGAAGTGCTGCGCCAGCGCCTGCTCAACACCATCCACCGGCTCAACCAGGATGCCCACGAACTGCGTGAGGCCAGGGATGCGGTGGAGCGGGTGTCGGTCAAGCTGGCCTGATTCGGCGGCTTAGCCGCGCGCAAGATCATTCAAGACAATCGCTGCGCTGGCAGGCATGCTTACGGGCTGTTTGCCGATGAGCCTGTTGTCCATGCCTACTGCCTTACCGCATTACGCTTTCGCCCGTGGCGCGATTGCGATTATTCCCCTGTCGCTGGCCTGTGCCCCATGGGGCCTGTTGGCCGGTTCCCTGGCGATTGACGCCCAGTTCACCCCGTTGGAAAGCCAGGGCCTGTCGGCCATTGTGTTTGCCGGTGCGGCGCAGTTGGTGGCGATTGGCATGGTCAAGAGCGGCGCGAGCCTGATCGCCATTTTGCTCACCACCTTGCTGCTGACCTCTCAGCATCTGCTGTATGGCATGCATATGCGCAGCACCCTGTCGCCCTTGCCGGCGCGGTGGCGCATGAGCCTGGGCTTTTTGCTGACCGACGAGTTCTTTGCCCTGGTCAGCCAATACGACCGCCAGACCTTCAACCGCTGGTATGCCCTGGGCGTGGGCCTGACGTTCTACGTGGCCTGGAACCTGTTCACCCTGGCCGGCATCGTGCTCGGCAAGAGCATCCCCAACCTCGATCAACTGGGCCTGGAGTTCTCCATCGCCGCGACCTTTATCGCCTTGATCACCCCGGTGGTGCGTGATGTGCCGACGGTGGTGTGCGTGGCGGTGGCCCTGCTGTTTTCGGTGCTGCTCAGCTACTGGCACTGGGAGTCGGCGGTGGTGGTCTCGGGGTTGTTGGGCATGAGTGCAGGCTATGCCTGCAAGCGCTTGGGAGTGGGGCAGCGATGATTTTTGTGATGATTATCGGCATGGGCCTGGCGGTGTTTTTCAACCGTTATCTGTTTCTTGAGCCGCGCTTGCCGGTTCGCCTGAATCGCGGCGCCCGGGAGTTTCTCGGTTTTGCGGTGCCCGGCATGTTGACGGCGATCTGCGGGCCGATCATTTTCCTGGCCGAGCACAAGCTCAACCTGAGCCCCACCAACCCCTACCTGCTGGCCGGTATCTGCGCGGTGGCCTTGATGTTCTGGACGCGCAGCGTCTTGACCACGGTGCTGTCGAGCATGGCGCTGTTCTATCTGTTTCGCTGGTTGTTGTAGGCAGTGGTACAGTCGCGTTTTTTTCAAGGAAGCGATGGCATGCGGAAGGTGGTGATAGGTGCGTTGGTCCTGGCGGCGCTGGCCGGTTGCGCAGGTTCGAAGATGAAAGACGCACGCGCAGGCGCGCCCTATAAAACCCTGGCCTCTGACAAGGCCGCGCTGGTCGTTGCCCAGTGCATCCAGTTCGGTTGGCAGGACGAAGCGGTGTTCGGCGTTGATGCCGGAGGCTTTATGGAGCCGGCGCAAGGCGGTGGTCATACGGTCTACACCACGGGCGGTGACTACTTTGTCGATGTGCGCAGTGCCGGCGCCAGCACCACCGTCAGTTACTACGCAGCCGAAGATAATTTCGCTGCCAAGCGTCGCCTGGCGGCCTTGGCGACCTGTCTGTAGTTTGTTTCCTTAGATTTCTTCAGAAATGCCCGGCGGACACACCGCCGGCTTTGCCTTAATATTCTCGCGCTCGCCCAACATCATGGCTCTTTACCAGTACATGGACGTCGAGGCCTTGTGTTGGGCGGGCACCTTTTCAGCGTGGCATATAACCCAAGTGCCAACGCCGTGGAATCTTCAGCGACAGCAGGCCCAGTAGCGCCGACAGCAGGCCGCTGACCAGCAGGGCGCGAATGCCCATCTGATGCTCCAGCAAGGCGCCGATCACCGCGCCGACAAACATCCCGGCCCAGGGAATCAACTGTACGCGCCAGCCATCGCGACGCTCCCCCAGCATCCAGCGCCCCAGCCCCCGACCGAACCGCGACAGCGCGCCCGTCACGTAAGTCAGCCCCACAGGCAGGCCATTAACCTGTTCCACCGCCGCATTGAGCATGCCCATGGCAATGATCGCGGCCAGCACGGCGGGCAGTTGTTCGGCCAGCGGCCACGCTGCTGCCCCGCACAACAGCGTGGCAATACACAGCAACAGCGGTAACGCGTGGCGCTTGCTGATCCGGCTGATGATCACACCCAGGGCGTTCCCCAGAATAAACGTCGCCACCAGCAGCGTCAGACGTCCGGTCAGCCCAAGGTCGCCTTCACTGATCGCCACCGCCAGCCGCGTGGTGTTGCCGCTCATGAACGAGACAAAATCGCCACTGGCCATAAAGCCAATGGCGTCAGTCATGCCGGCCAGTACCGAGAGGCTGGCCACCAGCGTCAGGCCAATGCGCCCGCGCCATTTGTGCTGGTGCTGCAGGACGGTATTGACCAAGGGTTTCGGGGAGGAGGGCAGCACGGCGAGAGGTTCCTCAATGAGATTATCCGGCCACTACCGTAGGACGCTTTCCTCTGAACTGCAATGACTTGGAACATCTTCAGTTCACCTCCAAGCGCCAGCCCATGGCGTCCCAGGTCAGGACGTGAGTCGGCTTGAGTGCCTGCAGAAATGCCGCGTCATGGGAGACCGCAATCAGCGCGCCGCTAAACCCTTGCAAAGCCTGTTCGAAGGCCATTACCGACTCCAGGTCCAAATGGTTGGTGGGCTCGTCCAGCAGCAGCAATTGCGCCGGGGTCTTGCGCCATAAGGCAATCGCCATGGCGGCCTTCAACCGCTCGCCGCCACTGAGCTGGCCGATGGGTTGGGTTACGCGCAATGCGTCCAGTTGCAACAGGGCCAGGCGGGTGCGCAGCTCGGCTTCGGCCAGGGGCGTGTCCATCAGTTTGAGTTGTTCGACGATCGACTGCCGGTCATCGAGCAGCGTCAACTGTTGATCGAGATAGGCACAGGGTGCGTGCACCGTGCAGGTGCCGCTGACCGGTTGCCATTGGCCGACCAGCAGCTTGAGCAGGGTGGACTTGCCGCAACCATTGGGACCGTGGACTGCGACCCGTATCGGCCCACACAGGCTTGCGTTGATAAAGGTGCTCGGCGCGTGGGGAGCGAGCCAGGGCAGTTGGCAGTCGGTGAGGGTTAGCACCTGGCGGCCAGCAGGCAGGAGGGTGCCGGGCAAGGCGAGGAAGGTCGGTGTTTCGTCCACCACCCGTTCGTGGGCCGAGCGCACGCGTTCGTTCAACACCTGTTTGTGTTGCACGTGGGCGCTGCGCACGTTGCTGACGATTTCGTTGGCGGCGCCTTTCCAGCGGGATTTGGTGAAGGCATCGACGTTGGCGGTCTCGGCATGTTTACGGGCGCTCGCGGCGTGGCGCTGGAAGCTGTCGAGGTCTTTTTTCAGGCGCTGGCGCTCGCGGCGCCGATCCAGCCGGGCATGTTCCAGGGCGGCCTGGGCGGCGTGCTGCTGGGCATCGCGCTGCGCCCGGTAGTCGTCGTAGTTGCCGCCGTAGAGCCGGGCCCCGAGGGGCGACAGCTCGATGATTCGCCCCAGGGTGTTGAGCAGGCGCCGGTCATGACTGACCACCACCAGGGCGCCGCGCCAGGCGTTGAGAGTCGCCAGCAGCCAGTCGCGACCGGCGCTGTCGAGGTGGTTGGTGGGCTCGTCGAGAATCAGCAATTGCGGGGCGCGAAGTAAAGCACCTATCAGCGCGACCCTGGCCAGTTGGCCGCCACTGAGCTGTTCGGCGGGCTGGTCGGGGCTGATCTCGGCCAGGCCAGCGGCGTCCAGTGCCTGGCGCAGGCGTTCGGCCAGGTCCCAACGGTCATCAATCAGTTCCAGGTCGTCCGCCTGCGCTTGACCCCGGGCCAGGCGTTCAAGGGCGGCCAGGGTTTGTGCGCAACCGCTGGCCTGGGCCACGGTCTGCCCCGGTAACAGCTCAATGGTTTGTGGGACATAGGCGATACGGGCCGACGATTTGATCACGCCACAGGACGGAACAAGCACGCCGGCCAGCAGGCGCGCCAATACGCTCTTGCCCATGCCATTACGGCCGACAATCCCGGTAGGGGTGTAATCAATAGACAGGTTGAGGTCTTCCAGCAGAATCTCGCCATTGGCGAACTGAAAACCCACGTGATGCAAGGAAACAAGTACAGGCAGCCGGTTGACGTCAGTCATCAGCACCTCCAGAACAATGTGGCACAAGCCAACAAGCGCGCCAGGCGGCTCGTTGCGTTTACATGTTGGAAGGCTTAGTTGTTCACGTCGGCGGTCGTCCTGCGGTCGGAAAGGACCGGTAGCCTAGCGCAGTTGCGTCACTTTTCCTACATCGGTGATGCCGACGTCTGCAGTTGCTCAAGAAACATCGCCAGCCCCACCTCTTCGGCTTTCAAGCCCTTGCGCACCCTGGGCCTGGGCAGTTTCGCCAGCCCGCCCTGGCTGAAGTGCTCCAGCACCGCCGGGTGGATGTAGCACTTGCGGCACACCGCCGGGGTGTTGCCCAGTTGCCGGGCGACGTTCTTGACCATCTCCACCACGTGCCTTTTGGCATCCGACTCCGGTTGCCACGCCAGCTCCCGCAACACCGCCAGGGCCAGGGCGCTGCCGGCCCAGGTGCGATAGTCCTTGGCGGTAAAGTCGGCGCCGGTGAGGCTGTGCAGGTAGGCGTTGACGTCGGTGGAGCTGACGGTACGCCGCTCGCCGTTTTCGTCCAGGTACTGGAACAGGTTCTGCCCCGGCAACTCCAGGCAGCGCTTGAGCACGGTGGCCAGGCGCCGGTCCTTGATGCTGACCTGATGCTCGACACCGCTCTTGCCACGGAACTGGAACTGGATTTCGCTGCCCTTGATATCCACGTGGCGGGTGCGCAGGGTGGTCAGGCCATAGGAGCGGTTATCGCGGGCGTATTGGCTGTTGCCGACGCGGATCAGCGTGGCATCGAGCAACAACACCACGGTGGCCAGGACTTTCTCCCGATTGAAGCCCGGTGCGTCGACCTGCGCTTGCAGTTGCTTGCGCAATTTGGGCAGCGCATTGCCGAACTGCTGCAGGCGCGAATACTTGTCACTGTCGCGTACTTCGCGCCAGCGTGGGTGATAACGGTATTGCTTGCGGCCGCGCGCATCGCGCCCGGTGGCCTGCAGATGGCCCTTGGGGTCGGCGCAGATCCACACGTCGGTATAGGCCGGCGGGATGGCGAGGGCGTTGATCCGCTGGATTTCGTCGGCGTCGGTCAGGCGTTGGCCGTGGCTGTCGAAATACTGGAACTTGCCCCGCAGTTTGCGGCGGCTCAGGCCCGGTTGGCTGTCATCAACGTAGTGCAGGTCACGGGGCAGGTCGGCAGGCACGGTGGAGTCGGGCATGGGGCAAAGTCCTTGGCAATAAATCAGGCCGGTATGGCTGATTGACCGCAGCGTTGTGCCGTCCGTTCAAGCCAGTACCGCGACCGCCTTGATCTGAGCCCACAGTGCCTGCCCGGGATGCACGTGCAACTGGTCCCGCGAGTAACGGGTGATCCGCGCCAGCAACGGCGTGCCCGCAGCATCCAGCCGCACCAGCACATGGGCACTGTTATCGGCAGGGATCTCCTGGATCACGGTCACGGGCAAGCAGTTGAGAATACTGCTGTGCTCCCCGGGTTGCAGGCTGAGGCTGACATCCCGGGCGCGGACCTTGAACCGCAAGTGTTTGCCCGGCGCCAGCGGTGTATGGGCCACGCGCATTTGCAATGGGCTGTGGGGCAATTGCAGGGTCAGCAACTGGTAGTGGGCGTCGTGGCTGCTGACCGTGCCGTTGATCACCACGCCGGCATCGTCGCCCAGGGCCAGGGGCAGGTCGAGCCGCGCCAGGGTTTCGCCAATCGGGCCGCTGGCCAGGGCCTTGCCCTCGCTGAGCAGGACAATGTGATCGGCCAGGCGCGCCACCTCATCCTGGGCATGGCTGACGTACAGCACCGGGATTTCCAGTTGGTCGTGCAGGCGTTCCAGATAGGGCAGGATCTCTCCTTTGCGCTGGCTGTCGAGGGCAGCCAGGGGTTCGTCCATCAGCAGCAATTGCGGGCTGGTGAGCAGGGCGCGGGCGATGCCGACGCGCTGGCGCTCACCGCCGGACAAATGCTCGGGATGGCGATCCAGCAGGTGGCCAATGCCCAGCAGTTGCGTGGCCTGGGCCATGTCCACGCGGCGCTGGGCCTTGGGGATACGCTTGAGGCCGAACTCCAGGTTGGCCAGCACCGACAGGTGGGGAAACAGGCTGGCCTCCTGGAATACATAACCGAGGGCACGTTTGTGCGGCGGTACAAACACCCCGTTACGGCTGTCTTGCCAGACCTGCTCGTTGATTTGCACAAACCCATCGCCGGCCCGCTCCAACCCGGCAATGCAGCGCAGGCAGGTGGTCTTGCCCGAGCCGGAGTGCCCGTAGAGCGCGGTGACGCCACGCCCCGGCAGCTTCAGGTCCACGTCCAGGGCAAACCCGGAATACCGCAGTTGCAGGCGCACTTCGATCATCGACATCAGCTCCAGCCCGCTTTGGTTTTACGGCTGGAGTAGAGCGCCAGCAACACCAGGAAAGAAAACACCACCATGGCCCCGGCCAGCCAGTGGGCTTGGGCGTATTCCATGGCTTCGACGTGATCGTAGATCTGCACCGAGACCACCCGGGTCTTGTCGGGAATATTGCCGCCGATCATCAGCACCACGCCAAACTCACCCACGGTATGGGCAAAACCGAGGATTGACGCGGTGATAAAACCGGGCCGGGCCAGGGGCAGGATCACCGTGAAAAATGTATCCCAGGGGTTGGCCCGCAAGGTGGCGGCGACTTCCAGGGGGCGACTGCCGATGGCCGAGAACGCGTTCTGCAACGGTTGCACCACAAACGGCATGGAATAGATCACCGAGCCAATCACCAGGCCGGCGAAGCTGAAGGTCAGGGTGCCCAGGCCCAGCCACTGGGTGAACTGCCCGAGGTAGCCATGGGGGCCCATGGTCAGCAGCAGGTAGAAGCCAATCACCGTGGGCGGCAGCACCAGCGGCAGGGCCACGATCGCGCCGATGGGGCCGCGCCACCAGGAGCGTGTGCGCGATAGCCACAGGGCAATCGGAGTGCCGATGACCAGCAGAATCACGGTGGTCAGCGACGCCAGTTTCAGGGTCAACCAGATCGCAGAAAAATCGGCACTCGATAGGGGCATTTACAGTTGATAACCGTAGGATTTGATAATCGCGGCAGCTTTTGGCCCCTTGAGGTAGTCAACCAGCGCCTTGGCGGCCGGGTTGTCCTTGCCTTTATTGAGGATCACCGCGTCCTGTTTGATCGGGTCATGCATCTGGCCAGGAACGATCCACGCCGAGCCGCTGCTGACTTTGCCGTCTTTATAGATCTGCGACAAGGCGACAAAGCCCAACTCGGCATTGCCGGTGGACACAAACTGATAGGCCTGGGTGATGTTCTGGCCTTCGACCAGCTTGCTCTTGACCTGGTCGGTCAGGCCCAGCTTGGCCAGCACCTGGGTGGCTGCGAGGCCGTAGGGGGCGGCTTTCGGGTTGGCGATGGACAGGTGCTGGTATTGGTTTTTCTGCAGCACATCGCCCTTGGCATCCACATAACCTTCCTTGGCCGACCACAGCGCCAGGGTGCCGACGGCATAGGTGAAGCGCGAGCCCTTGACGGTGTCGCCTTCGCTCTCGAGCTTTTGCGGGGTGCTGTCGTCGGCACTGAGGAATACTTCAAACGGCGCGCCGTTCTTGATCTGGGCGTAGAACTGCCCGGTAGCCCCGTAGGCGGCGACCAGGGTGTGCCCGGTGTCTTTTTTGAAGTCGGCGGCGATGGCTTGTATAGGGGCAGTGAAGTTGGCGGCGACGGCTACCTGGACTTCATCGGCGTGGGCCGAGCCCAGGGTGAAGAGGGCAAGCAGGGTGGCCAGGCCTGGGGCGCGAATCATCATGCAGCAGCTCCTTGGGGTGCCGACGTGGCGGCTTGTTATAGGTAATCGCTATGTATGGGAATATATAGCGCTTCGCCATCGTCGGTACAGTGCAAAGTTGTCTCAGGGGCTCAGCGCTTGTTGAGCTGCGCCAGGGCCTGCCGGGCCAGGTTCAGCGTCAGCTCGCGGGTCGACAGGTCCTGCCCCAGGCGCAGCGCCTGGCCGGCCCACAGGCTACTGAAGTCGGCTTCATCCAGGGCGCGCAAAGGCATCAAGGCACCGCCGGCCAATGGAAACGCCGGCGCCGCTGGGTTGATCGGCCCCAGTTCGCGCATCACCCGATTGACGATCCCCCGCGCCGGGCGCCCGGTGAACAGGTTGGTCAGGGCCGTTTCGCTGGCCTGGGCGCTGTGCAATGCCTGATGGTGGGCGGGGGTGATAGTGGCTTCGGGCGTGAACAGATAGGCCGTGCCGATCTGCACCGCCGAAGCGCCGAGGGCGAACGCGGCAACCATGCCCCGTGCATCGCCAATCCCACCGGCAGCGATCACCGGCACACTGACCGCATCGACGATCTGCGGCACCAGGGCCATTGTGCCAATCTGGCTGGTGAGCCGATCGCTGAGAAACATCCCGCGATGCCCACCGGCTTCATAGCCCATGGCAATGATTGCATCGCAGCCGTGCTGCTCCAGCCAGATCGCTTCTTCGACAGTGGTGGCCGATGACAGCACTTTTGCCCCGGTGGCCTTGACCCGGTCCAGCAGGGCTTTTTCCGGCAGGCCGAAGTGGAAACTGACTACCCCGGGGCGGAACTCTTCCACCACTTCGCAACTGGCAGTGTCGAATGGGGCGCGGTTGGAGACCGGGGTCGGTGCGTCAAAATCGGCTCCCAGTTCACGGTAGTAGGGCTCCAGCATCGCCTTCCACTGGCGGTCACGTTCGGGGGCAGGGACTGGTGGCTGATGGCAGAAGAAATTCACGTTCAACGGTCGGGCACTGGCCTGGCGAATGGTGCTCAGCGCCTGGCGCAGTTGCTCGAGACTCAAGGTGGCCGCCGGTATGGAGCCGAGGGCGCCGGCCTGGCTTGCGGCAATCACCATCTGCGGGCTGGTGCTGCCGGCCATGGGGGCCTGGATGATCGGCAGGTCAATGCCCAAGAGGTCAATAATCCGCGTATCTGGCCAGGTGCTCATGGTTCGCTTCTCCAGTGGTGGAAAGCCCGGGGAGGGCTGCCCGGCATTTTTAACAGGGGCGGCCGGGGCAAGGCCAGTCTGTATTATTCACTGGACGCCGGCGCCTGTTCATGCACGGTGCGGCGTTCGCGCTGGAGCAATTGCTGCTTGCGCTCCACCCCCCAGCGGTAGCCCGAAAGATTGCCATCGCTGCGTACCACGCGGTGACAGGGAATCGCCACGGCCAGGCGATTGGCGCCGCACGCCTGGGCCACGGCGCGAAAGGCGCTGGGCGCGCCGATGCGTTGGGCAATCTCGGCATAGCTGGCAGTGCTGCCTAGCGGAATGTCGCGCAGCGCCTGCCAGACACGCTCCTGGAACGCTGTGCCGCGCAGGTCCAGGGGCAGGTTCAGGCCAAGGGCGGGCGCTTCGATAAAACCCACCACCTGGGCGATCAACTGTTCAAAACCGGGGTCGGCGCCGATTAGATTGGCCTGCGGGAACTGGTCCTGCAGGTCGCGCGCCAGTTGGTCCGGGTTGTCGCCCAGGAGGATCGCGCAGACCCCGCGATTGCTTTGCGCCACCAGAATCGCCCCCAGGGAGCACTCGCCGATGGCAAAGTGGATATCGTTATGGATGCCGCCGGCCTTGTAGTCGCTGGGTGTCATGCCGAGCAACTGGTCGGCAGACGCATAGAAGCGGCTGTTGGAGTTGAAGCCTGCGTCGTACAGCGCGTCGGTCACCGACTGGTTGTCCTGCAGGTGAGCCCTGACCTTGCGTGAACGATGGGCCCGCGCATAACCCCGTGGCGTCAGCCCGGTCAGGGTCTTGAATACGCGGTGGAAGTGGAAGGGGCTCAGGCCGGCGCCGTTGGCCAGGTCTTCCAGGGCGGGCAGGGTCTCGGCCTGTTCGATATGGCGGCAGGCGGCGGCGACCAGGTGCGCATGGCGTTGCGCGACCTGGGTCTGATCGGCCGAGGTGCGTTTATTGGGGCGGTACCCGGCGGCTTCGGCTTGCTGCGGGGTGTCGAAGAACTCGACGTTCTTGCGCAGCGGCTGGCGTGCGCTGCTGCTGGGACGGCAATACACCCCGGTGGTCTTGACCCCATAGACGAAGGTCAGGTCGGCCGTAGCGTCACGGGCAACAATGGCCGCCCAGCGCAGATCATCTTCAGTGCTCATGGCAATAGCTCGGCAATGGATCAGTGGCCAGGATAATCACCGGGGAGGGGCCGCACACTCCGTTGCTTGCGGTTGAATTCACCGGGTCAGCCGGCCGTGCGAAACGTCAGGTTGATCCGTTGTGGCCCCATGCGCGGGTGCGCGCCTTCCTTGATCGGCAGCACCCCATGAAAACGCAGGCGGTCAACGCCGCCCCAGACCGCCACGTCGCCATGGAACAGCGAGATCTTTTGCGTCTTGTCACTGCGTTGGTGGCCGCCAAACAGAAACACCGCCGGCAGGCCCAGGGACAGCGAGACCACTGGCGCGTTGTAGTCGCGCTCGTTCTTGTCCTGGTGCAGGGACATCCTCGCACCCGGCACATAGCGGTTGATCAGGCAGGCGTCCGGCGCAAAACCGTCGAAGCCCGCTGCGCTGGCCGCGTTGATCGCCAGTTCGCGCAACACCGCCGGCATGCTCGGCCAGGGCTGCTGGCGCTCGGGGTCGAGGGTGCTATAGCGATAGCCCTGGGGGCTGGTGGTCCAGCCCAGTGCGCCGCAACTGCTCAGGGCCGCCGACATGGTATAGCCACCGGGGGTGACCATATGCCGGAACGGGGACTGGACCAGGACAGCACGCAGCTCGGGCAAGACACGTTCAAGCCAGGGCAGGGCATAGCCCCTGAGGACGTAGGATTGTTCGCCGATTTGCTCGCGACGGGCCGGTTGCTGCAAGGCCTCGTCGCTGAACAGGTCGCCGGTGGAATGAGGGTCCATGTTGCACAATCACTCCGCTGCTGGTGATGGTTTACAGGGCCTTGCTCACGGTGATCTCAGTGATTTCGTCACTGGCATCGTGGATTTTCGCCAAGGCCGCCTGGGCCTCTTCGGTGCTGGCCGACTGCAGTTGGGCAAATTCAAAACGGCGTTCGCCGTTGAGCTTGTACTTGATGACGTATTTGGTGGTCTGGTTCACGGGCATTCCTGTGGTGTAAGGCAGCGCAATCAGCTGAGTTTGGTGCTGGTGCGGCGAACAATGCGGATTTTATGGGACAAGGCCGGCTTGCGGGTAACGCTGATGGCACGGCGTGTCACCACATCCAGGGTGATGTTCCAGAACCCGGTGCTTGGCGCGGTGATTTTGGCCGGGAATTTGTCGAACGCGCCACCGTGATACGTGTGGCGACCACCATTTTTGAAGCTGCGGAAATTCGCATCGCTCATCAGGCGGATATTGCAGGTCTGCGAGCATTCAATGACGACAATGTCCCCTTCGTTCAAGTGTTCGCGCTGGTGGATGAATTTCATGGGGGGTGTCTCCAGAAGGGCTTTTTCTGAAAAATCAGAACGATACGTGGGTTAAGATGGAGTTTATCAGCCCCAGCACGTTTATTATCGGGTCGTCGTCGGCGTCTTCGACAATTTAAAACAGTTATTTACCGATATATCAGGGATAAATCCTACGTTGGCGGGAGAAAAATACCATCTTCGCTGTCGTAGGGTCTTTATCGGAGGTTTTGTATGAAGTGGAGTGTATTGGTTCTGGCCCTGGCAATAGGTGGATGTGCTTCGGTTTCAGACATCAAGCAGACACCGCCAACCCTGGCGGTTATCTCCGGGAAAAAACCGCAGGAATACGCGGCGTGTGTGGTGCAGAAACTGTCGGCGACCCGTCGCCCGTCGCAGATCGAGCCGCTCAAGGAAGGTGTGCGGGTAATTGTGCCGCAGAAATTTTCGGCTGACCCATCGGCCATTTTCGAGATTGAAGACCGCTCCAGCGGTAGCAGCATCAAGCTCTACGAGAGCATGTCCAATGTGCCGATTCGTCCGGGTGATGTGAAGAAAGCTGCGGAAGACTGCATTTCCGGCTGAGTCCACCTCACCGCTCATACGCGATCAACTCCGATCAAGAAGCCTGGCCTGCGCTTGCAGTGCCGGGCTTTTTATTGCCTGAAATTTCTTACCCAGCGGTTGTGACTGTCAGCCCATTACCCTACCATTTGTAGGCTTATGCATTGTAGGTCTAAGCATATAACTATAAAAATGGAGTCGTGATGATGTCTGTGGAGAGAGTGTTGATGGGTGGCGCCCTGCTGCTCATGCTCGGCAGCGCGCAGGCGCTGGAGGGCAAAAAGGTGTTCAATGAAGGTGGCGCGCAGCCTGGCGCGGCGGCTTGCATGGCATGCCATGGCGCCGATGGCCTGGGGCTGGCGGCTGCGGGGTTTCCACGGCTGGCGGGGTTGCCGGCGGCTTACCTGAGCAAACAACTGCATGACTTCCAGAGTGGTGCGCGCAGCAACCCGGTGATGACGTCGCTGGCCAAGGCGCTTACCGATGAAGAAATCGCCGCAGTGACCCAGACGCTGGCGGCGATGCCGGCGCCGGCCGTGCAAACCGGCCATCGCAGCATGGCCCCGACCAATCCCACCGAAAAACTGGCACTGCAGGGTGCCTGGGAGCGGCAGATTCCTGCGTGCGTCAGTTGCCATGGCCCTGCAGGTGTCGGCGTGGGCGAGGCGTTCCCGCCGCTGTCCGGGCAATCTGCCGCCTACCTGGCCGCCCAGCTCAATGCCTGGCGCAGTGGCACCCGGCACAATGATCCCAATGACCTGATGGGCCATGTGGCCAAATCCCTCACGGATGACGAAGTGCAGGGGATTGCCGGTTATTTCGCCTCCTTGCCTGGCCAGGAGGTCAAGCCATGAAGAACCTGTCATTTGCACCCGTGCTGGTCGCGTTGATCAGTGTGCCGGCGTTGGCCGCACCGATAGCCATGGAAGATCAGTCGCAACTGCAGGTGCCGGCTGCGGTGTCTGCCACCACGGCGTTCCAGCCACCTCAGGCAAGCGAGTTGCCCGACAATGCCTACGGCAAGTTGGTGATGCAGGGTTATGCGTTGTTCGTCGATACCAAGCGCCTGGCGCCGCAGTTTGTCGGCAACGGTCTCAATTGCAGCAACTGCCACCTGGATCAGGGGCGCCTGGCCAACTCCTCGCCGCTGTGGGGGGCTTACCCGATGTACCCGGCCTATCGAAAAAAGAATGACAAGGTCAACTCCTTCGCCGAACGCCTGCAGGGTTGCTTCCAGTTCAGCATGGACGGCGGCACGCCACCGGCAGCCGACAGCCCTGAGATTGCCGCGCTGTCGACCTACGCTTACTGGCTGGCGAGCAAGGCGCCGCTGGGCGTGGAGTTGCCTGGGCGTGGTTACCCTGATGTGCCACAACCGGCCAAAGGCTACAACCTGGCGCAAGGGGCCGAGGTGTACAAGGCACAGTGTGCGGTGTGCCATGGCGGCGAGGGGCAGGGGCAGAAGGTCGGTGATAGCTACGTGATGCCACCGTTGTGGGGCAAGGACTCCTATAACTGGGGCGCCGGTATGCACCGGATCAACACGGCGGCCTCCTTTATCAAGCACAACATGCCGCTGGGCAAGGGCGGTAGCTTGAGCGACCAGCAGGCCTGGGACGTGGCGGCCTACGTCAACCGCCATGAGCGCCCCCAGGATCCGCGCCTGGTGGACGGCTCGGTGGAGAAGACCCGCGTCAAGTTCCACGCCAATGATGGCGTGAATCTGTACGGGCAAACGGTTGATGGCGTACTGATTGGCCAAGGCATCCGTTAAACTATCGGCCGACCACAAAAAATGCCGCTCAAACCCCGGGGTTTGAGCGGCATTGTCATTCTGGAAAGCAATTATGAAACGTGAACGCGTCAGAGAGCGGCATGCAGAGGGTCACATCTCTGCGACCCATGTGATTCAAAATCCGGCCAATTCGGGGGAGTGGATTGTATTTTTCAAGAAAAGCGGCGGGCGCAGCTTTTTCCTGGTGGATGACCAGGACGAGGTCGAATCCTTTGCGAAACTGGATGACCTGATCGACACCATTCGTAGCCTGGGCATCAAGTTCGCCGAGATTCACATGTAACCGCCCGGGTTACTTGCAGACCACCACCACACTGCGGCCCTTGAAATTGCCCACGTCCACGCCCAGGGTCTTGTCGCTGTCCTGCAAGGCCGGCGTGCCTTCGGTACCGACGATGCGGTAACCGGTGCCTGCGCAGGATGCATCGGCTTTTTCATAGCAACTGGCCCAAGAGTTGGCCTCGCCCGAGCAGTCGATGGTCAGGCCTTGTTCGCCATTTTTCAGATAGATATCAGATGTGGTGGTGCAGCCGGCAAGCGCCAGTACCGAGATCAGTGCCAGGATTTTGTTCATGAGTTGGGTCGTCGTCGAGGGTGTTGGAGGGGCGCTGACACTGTCGTGGGGCGTTGGCGCGAGAGTATAGCGAACTGCCACTTAATGCGCAGTCTCAGAAACAAAGTCTGTGACTGCGCCCCCGCGATGTGTCCGGCCCTGGCCTTTTGCGTGTGTCATGGCACACCCATCACGAGTACACCGCTGCCGCTGACGGGGCCTGGGGTGGGCAGGGAGCCGGCTCGCCGGACGAGGGTAAACGTCACATCGTCGCCGCCCACGCTATTGGTAATACTGGACAGGAAGGCGCCGCCGACCTGGACGGCCGTTGCGCTCCTTACGAGTGCCGTGCCGACATCCGGGTTGCTCATCAGCAGTAGCCTGGAGTCGAACGATGACGGCGTACCTTTGTAGGTAATGGTGATCGGCGTGGTGATCCCCGGGTCCGGGCACGCGTAGGTGAGTCGGCGGTCACGGCGAACGGTGGTTGTCAGCGGGTCGGTGCCGATTGCCCTTTGGTGTACATCGCCGAAGTCGATCTCGATCGGGTTGTTATTGTTGATCGTGCAGGTTGACGGGGAAATGGTGAAGTCGTTGGCGGCGGTATAAGTGACCGTGAGTTGCGGTCGGGTGCCGTCGAAATTGTTCGAGCTGGTGAGGCGCAACAGGCCGAGGGTGTCTCCTGTGCGCACATCAATCGGATTGGAGGGATCGTTACGCACCAGAATATAGGGGGTGATATTGATCGGGTAGCCGATCCCGTTGTTGGGCATGGTGGCCACGCGGATACCCGCCGGAACCGGCGTATCGAGGAAGCTGCCATTGATGCGCAAACCGCTCCTTTCCCGGGTGAATTTGGGGCCGGACGTCCAGGATGTTCCCGAGGCATTCCCGGTTGCCCAGTAATCCTCCCCCCAAACGGGGCCTGCGCCGGCGGTAAACCGACATTCGAGCCGGGCGCCCTCCATCAGAATCCTCACGCGATCTGTATCGAGCCGTACGTCTACGGGGACGGTCAGGTGGGTCACCCGCGCCCACTCCCCACCATTGATCCGACAATCGACAGCCAGCGCGGCCGAACTAACGCTAATCAGCAGGAGAAGCACCATGGCTTCATATAGTCGTTTCATCTTGATCTCTCGTTGCTTCTCTACGCAGGCGCTGTCCAGCGAACAATCAGTCGCTGTAAACCTGGTTGGCCTGAAAGCCTATGGGTATCAATCGGTTTTTTGAGCCTACGAACTACGGGTAGTCCAGGGTAAAAGTAGAGGTCGCGGTGTAGGCGCCATGGCCAATGCTCTGGTCCCTGATGGCATTCGGCTCACCCTGTACATAGGCTTTGAGCTCAATAACGTTGCTGCCATTACGCAACACCTGTTCGTCGCTGACTGTATTCAGAGGCAATGGCTTTTGGCTCGGTGTCTCGATACCGATGCCAATGCCTGAGGCACCACTCCCTGCGTCCAGCGCGAGCAATCCGGGCAGCGCCGGGTTTTCCCTGCCGCCGAACGTGATGGTGACCGTGTTGCTGATCGTGGTGTTGCAATCTTCCAGGTGCAGCTTGAAACCCCGACCCTGGGAGCGGGTGTTGATGTAGAGATGCTTGCTGGTCAGGTCCCAGAGCTCCAATGTGATGGCCTCGTCGCCTGGACGGATAGTGCAGGCCTCTTCCACCAGGTTGCCCTTCAAGCGCAGGTTGTCCGCCGCTTGCCCCTCGGGGGTCAGGCCGGTGGTCAGCAGTAAGGCCAGCCCTGCACTTGGCCAGCCCTTGTAAATCGTTTCGTGTCCCATGGACGGATCTCCTACTCGTATTCGGCCAGCAACGTAGCCACCGCCGTAAACTGTGCAGGGGACAGCGTGGTGCCTGGCTGTTTGACGGGAACAACCTCCAATGCCGGCGGTGACGACAGGGTGATGTCCAGCGGTGTGTTGAGTGGAAACGGCTGGTCATTCTGGAAAATCCGGATCCCCAGTGCAGGCACATTGGTTTGCAATGCGGCGCCGTCAAACCCTGTCGCCGTGCCCCTGATACTCAACTTAAGCTCCCACGGCAGCGTGGCGGGGGCACAATTGATGGTGTAGCCGAGCCCGCGACGGTACTTCACTCCGTCGACCCGCTTGACCCCGACATCCCCAAAATCGACTTCAATGCTATTGCCTGCGTTGATCGTGCAGGGCGGCGGCTCGTTCAGCGTGCCGCTGAATGTCAGGTTGGCCAGCGCATTGCTGCAAAGGCCGATGGAACACAAGGCGAGCAATGCTCGCTGCTGGCAACGGGTCATTGATCGCTCCTTTTCATTGGTACTCGATGACAAGGGTGGCGGCGGCATCAAACACCCCTCCTGTCAGACTGCTGCCCGCGCGTTTGACAGGCACGGCCTGCACGATCGGAAAGTTTGGATAGGTAAACCTCACAGCCGTATTCAGCGGCCAGTCGGCGTCATTCACGAACAGCTTTACCCCAAGGTCGGCCTTGCGGGTGCCGAGCACGCGACTGTCAAACGCCGCTCCGGTGCCCTTGAGTTCCAGGGTCATCGCGTTGCTGAAGGGCGAGTCGCATGTCACGGTGTAAGGCACGCTTCGACGATAATTGACCCCGTCAACCCGTGATGTCAGGAGGTTATTGCCAAACGGCACATCGAGCGTGCTCCCGCTGTTAATGACGCATGGCGGCGGGGCGATGATTTGTGCCCGGATGATCAGATTGGTATCGGCCGACACTGCTTGGCCTGCCGCCCACACCAGGGCGCCGGTAAGAATGGCCTGCGCGCCGATTGACTTAGCCATTGTTTTGCCCTTAGTCATAATTGAGCCTGAAATCCACTACGGCGCGAAATGCCCCGCTGGTCAGTGGTGCAGAGGTGCGCGTAGGCTGAACATTCCAGGTCCGGGTGCTGCTGCCCAATGCCAGAAACAGTGGTTCGCCCCTGGAGCCCAGCCGTACATCCCGCCCCACGTCATCGGTCAGGCGCAGGCCCATCCCGGTGATGCCTTGTACTTTGACCAGCCGCGGATCATCGTTATCGGCAGGGGCGACAAACGTCACCGACAGCACTGGTTGAAAGGCACTCCACGCCAGGTTCCCCGTACGTTCGCTACGGATGCTGCCGGCGGTGCGCTGGCAATCGGTAAAATGCAGCTGGAATGCCACAGTTGTTGCCTGGTCGCCCGGCCGCTGCAATTGGCTGGTGGACACGGCGCCCAGGTCAATCGTCTGGTGCAGTGACGTCATCTCCAGGCTGCAAGGGGTCTCATGCATGGCCCCGTTAATGTTCAGCAGCCCATTCATGCCCTCGATATCATCCTCGGCGTGTGCGCCCCCCACCAAGGCAAAGGCCAACAACAGGCCGCCCAAGACCTTCCCATTGTGCGATTTCATGATGTTCTCCCGCGGCAGGTGCTACTCATTTGGGCGGTGGGGTTTGCGAGCTGACCTTGCAGGTTTCACCACTGCAGGTGAAAGCCAGCAGTGGGCGACCACCGTAGTCGTTGACGTAGGAGAAGTAGGGCGTAGTACCGAGTGTGTCGGCCGATGGCCCCAGCGTCAGCGCGCCTTTGGGCGGTACCATCACCGGCTCGAAGCCCGGTACGGTTTTGCCGTCCCTGCTGCTGCGCGCATCCACCAGGGTCACGTAGTAAGGCGTTGGGTTATTCACCTGATAACTGGCGCCTATGCGGGTCAGGGTCAGCTTTTCCTGCCAGGGGGTGGATAGGTCTTGCTGGCTCGGCGCAATGGCTTGCGGTCGGTAGAACAGTTTGATTCGGGTCTGCAGGGCGATTTGCAGGGTATTGGATTTATCACTGCGCGGCGGGATCTCCCTCAAATTGAAGTAGTAGACCGTCTCGCGATCCTGCGGCAGCATTTTTGCCGCCGGCAATGCCTGGACTTTCACCTGGCTCTGTTTCCCCGGCTCCAAGCGCTGAACCGGCGGTAACACGATCAGGGGAGTGGTGATTTTCGTGCCCGCTTCATCCTCGATCCAGCCCTGGGCCAAATACGGCAATTGGGTGTTGTTATTGGTGATGTTCACGCTGGTGGCCTGTTTGCCACCATCGAAAATCACTCGGGTGCGGTCCAGGCCGATTGCGGCATTTACACTCGGGCTCAAGCCCATTGCCAGCAGGGCGAAGGCCGGAAGAGGGAGGCGCGTCTTGAGCGTCATGAGGATGTGTTCTCCGTATCGGTAGGCTGCCCGCTCAGTACCGGCGGCACGGGCAAGGATTGATCAGTGGCGGTCTTGCGGCAGCTCAATTGCAGGGCATCGGTCAAGCCATCAGCAGGCAAAACGACAGGGAGCGTGAGGATGCACTGCTCGGCACCTCCCCAACTGACGGCCATCTGCCCGCCGGCCTGTATGCCGCTCAGATAGACATGGCCGTCGTCATTCACAATCCCGGTATCCTGCTGTTTCATGTTCTTGACCTGCGCGCCGAACGGCGGTGAGTTGCCATCTTCCAGGCGAAGAACCGCCATGGCTTTCTCGCCGGCAATCACGTCCAGTGAGCGGTAGCCGATAGCCCCTTCGGTCAGTGTCAGTTGCGTCACCGATTGAGTGGCTTCGACATTGTTCGGCAGGCTCTCCAGGTCGACGCTGGCCGCCGTACGCTGATAGCTGCTGATATCCGAGATAACCGCCTTGCCAAAGGCATTGCTGCGGCTCGGGCTGCCGTAACCCCGCACAGGCACATCCGGTACGCCGCCGGTGTCGACCATCAGGCGGGTTCCGCCCGTGCTGTTGGTCCGGTGCAGCGCAGCGCCGTGAGACGTAAGCGTGCCACCGCCGCGCGCAGACACGCCGAGGCTGCTGTTACCGGATTGTTGGCTGGCGCTGAGGTCGATATCGGCCTGATCGCCCATGTGGGTCAGATAGCCGCTGGCAGAGCTATCGCTTGCACGGAGTTGGTAGCTATTGCGCGCATCAAGGCGATCACTGAAGCGCGACGAAAAACTGTTATCGCCCGCGGCCCGGTAGGCATCCAGCGACAGCGTGCCGGTGCGCCCCAGCGGCAGGCTGACCGTTAGCGCCGCACCGTTATCCTTGTAGCTGTATTCCAGGGTGCGATAGATGTTCAGGGACAGGCTCATGTTTTTCACGGTGCCCACATTGAAATAACGTGACACGGACATGTTCCAGCGCTGCGTGTGTGGCCGGTCCCAATAGGTTTGTTTGTTGTAACTGGCGTAGACCGTGGCCCCAAGGTCGCGAAACTGCTTATTCACCGTGGCCGTATAAAGGGCCTTGCTCCCGTCGATAGGCTTCCAGTCATCAATGCGTTCACCGTCCTCGTTGTACCCCCCGCGCCCGCCGAGTTCGCCGTTCAAACCGTAATGCCGAGCGTTGAGGTATTCACTCATGCTCAGGAAGCCCTTCTCGGAAAACCGGTAGCCGGCGAAGGTTATCTGGCTGTCGTACTGCTCAAAGTGCTTGGAGTATTGGAGGCGGTAGGATTTACCCGCGAGCCGCTCATTCCAGACGGTTGCCTGGGACTGGGTGACATCCAGCGACAGGGCCCCGAACGCGAGCAGGTCACGCCCAGCGCCGACGGACAGCGCATGGTAGTTGTTATCCGTGATCCCGCCGCCAAACAGCGACCAGCCGTTGCTGACCCCCCAGGAGAACTCGCCGGTCCCGAAAAAATCACCGTCACCGTTGTACTGGAGGTTGGACGGTCGTCCCGTTGCCAGCTTGTAGCGAACCTGGCCGGGGCGTGTCAGGTAGGGAACACCCGCCGTATCTAGCTGGAAGCTGTGGACCGAGCCGTCCTGTTCTTCCACCCGCACATCCAGTGAACCGGACACGGCGTCGTTAAGGTCCTGAATGCGAAAGGGGCCTGCCGCGACCAGGGTTTCATACAGCACACGGCCTTGCTGGCTGACGACGACTTTTGCATTGGTTTTCGCCACTCCGACGACTTCCGGAGCGTAGCCACGCAAGTTGGGGGGCAGTTGGTTTTCATCCGAACTGAGTGCAGCGCCGGTAAAGCGGAAACTGTCGAACAGGTCCGAATACAGGTAGTTCTCTCCCACCACGAGGCGCGACTTCAGCGCAGGAATTGCGCGATAGGCGTAGTAGCGCGTCCAGTCCAGTTTCTGGTCCTTGGCTTCGCCCTCACGGCGTCTCTCGAAACGCCCCTGCCAGTCTGCCCTGAAGCGCCAGGCCCCGGCGTTCGCGCCGAGCGTTCCGTTCCCACTCAGGTTGTTGCGGTTGCCGCGATTGTTTTGATAGTTGGACTGCGCTGTGATGCTGTAGTCCGCCAACAGCCCCGGCACACCTTCATCCCAGCGCGAGGGCGGGTCCCAATTGATGTCGCTGTATTCGAGATAAGCCTGGGGGAGGTTGATTGTCAGCGTCGAGGTGGCCAGATCCCCACTCACTTCCATGCCTGGCAGCCCTTGGATCTCCAGGCACTGCCCGTTATTCCACCAGGTGAGTTTTGCCGCGCCGGACGCCTTGAGGCCAAGCTGTTCGACGAGATCGGGGGACAAACAGGCCTGGCTGCCCTTGGGATCATTATCGGGGGGATAGAACACCACCGACTGCTCAGCAATAGGCTGGGCATTGACCTGCACCACCATTGAGTAGGTGCCGGGCAGAATAAACCCGCTGCGCGCAAATCGGGACAAGTCAATATTGGTGCGATCATTCAGATCGAGAACATCCGTATTGAACTCGATATCCCCGCTGGCCATTGCAGTTCCAGCCAGTGACATCAACCCGCTAAATAGGCCTGGACGCAGCGAATATTTGACCTTCGACGTATTCAACATGAAAAAACGACTCATCAATGTTCAAAAATATTCCAGCTTGAACCGCACGGCGGCACCGTGAGCGCCAGGCATCAGCGGCAGCCCGTTGCCGACCAGGCGAAGCGTGTAGTGCAGTGTCATGTCGCCTTCTGCCAACGGCAGCAACGGCATCGGTTCACCCGGAATGCTCTCTTGGCCGGCCGCATCCCAAATGTGCAGGGCGACCCCCTGTGAACCACCAAAGGCAGCAAAGGAGCGACCGTCTCTATCGCGGGCACCGTCAAAGGTCACTTGCAGGTGCTGCCAATCCGGCAGGTTCACATCCGGGCGTGACGGGTCAGGGCGGGTCAAGGAGCAATTGACCAGGCGCAACTGGAAGGGGTGAGGTTCACCTATCGCACTGCGCAGCAGCCGGCCTATGGGCTCGGGAGGCATCTCGATGGTTTGATCGGCACTGACCAGTTCCAGCCCGCAAGCGGAGTCAATGACTTCTCCTCCCAAGGTGACTAACCCCTCACCTTGCGCCGCCGCACTCGCGAAAACGCAGGGGCTGATGAGCACCGTCAATGAAGAGGCAATGGCGAAACTCAGGAATGTTTTCACCTGTATCTCCCGTCAGAATCCCCCGCCACCCGAAGTGGCGGGGGCCGTACTTACTGATAGGCCAGGGTGAAATTGGTCACCGCGCTGAAATCACCAGGCACGATCGTGCCGGTGGCGGCACCTTGTACATAGGCACCAAACTCCAGGGTGTTGTTACCGACGGCAATGGCTTGCGGGGTCGTTGCGACACCCAGCTCAATGGGCTGGCTACCATGGGTCATCATGATGCCGATACCGCCCGCGCTACCCACTGTGCCCAACCCGCCCGGGACAACGCTTGAGGGCGCGCCCGTGAATGTAGTCGTCACCGTATTATCAGTCAGGCCTGCCAGGTCGCAGCCTTCAAGTTCAATCAGAACGCGCCGGGCTTCAGATTTCCCCCCTGTCTGCAATTGATGTTTGGCGATCGCGCCAAGATGAACAGTTTGATCTACGGAGTCAGGCTTAATAGAACAAGCACCCGAGTGGACCGACCCTTCGAACGTAACTGTCCCATCTGCCGCATGAGCGGCAGAGATCGCGCCAGCAAATAGTCCGATAGTTAGCAGTGCAGTTTTAAAATTATTTTTCATTTGCAGGTACCTACAGAGTAAGTGTTGTTGAGAAGTCCGACCGCAACTGTGCGTAGGACCTATTAAAAACGGTTATGGAGTGTGCAGTTAAGTGTCCAGGTTTCAGTGCTTTGGATTTCTCCTCTTCTCTTGAGGTATCGAAAGCTTGCGATTGAGTTCGCCGCTTTATAGGCGTAGTCCAGGGTCGTGCGGCAAGCCGGAACGGTCCGGCCAGTTGGCTCTTTGCCTCAGCGGAGGCTCGCAGAAAACTCAGCCCGGGTGCGGTTGAGTTGGTGTTCAGCGAAGTGCTGGTTTTCCAACTATTTGTATTGCGCTTCGGGAGAACATTCGAGGCGGGGCAATTATTAGGCTACTAGTTTTAGTAAGGAAGTCGTCCGGTTCCCTTGCTTGCGTAGTCTTTTAGTGGTGGGGCATATAGGAAAGTTATGGCCGTTTTTCAATAATCGAGAAATGACCGTAAGACTTGGACTACATTTGGTTTGGTGAGGGAGGCGAGTTGCTATAAAAATAGGTTGGCAAGTGTTTGGAGGCAATAGTGTATGTTGAGGAGAGCGAACTAATTTTCCTTCTCGTGAGTGAGTGCGTGGGCTCTGCCAGGGCGCAGATACAGGCAATGCGATGGGATGGCTGGCAAATAAAAAAAGCCCCGATCATCGGGGCTTTTTATGTGCAATCGTAGGGGCTTATTTCCCCTTTGGCCTTTTGCTCGATGCGTGACCGGCTTCGTCCACAAACACTTCGGCTACTGCAATAGCCTGGCTCTCGGTGGCGAATGCCCCGGCGACGCTGTCTCCGTGAAAATTGATCAGGTGCCAGCCGTCTGCTCGCTTAGTGATCAGGTAGCCGTTTACGCCTTTGGGTTCTGACATCGATTAACAATCTCGTGGTCTGGTTCAAGCGGGCTATGATAACGCCAAACGCGCAGGGCAAGCGCAAGTTGTTGCAGGTCAGTGCTCTGCACCCAAAAGCGTGCTAAAACAACCGAAGGCCTTTTAAGTAGCGGGGCACGGTTGGTTTGAGCTTGCCGTTGGTAGGGCCAATTGCAGGATCGGTGGAACTAACGCCGACATTTTTTCTCTATGTTGACATCGCAACGCCAGCAGCGCCCATTGTAAGGTGGCTGCGGCCTGATTAGACTGCGCCGAATTTCGTACGCACAGCCCTTATTAAGGACTTTTATGATCAAGAAATGCTTGTTCCCAGCAGCCGGTTACGGTACTCGCTTCCTGCCAGCGACCAAGGCCATGCCTAAAGAAATGCTGCCGGTGGTAAACAAGCCACTGATCCAGTACGGCGTCGAAGAGGCACTGGATGCCGGCCTCAACGAAATCTCCATCGTCACCGGCCGTGGCAAGCGCGCACTGGAAGACCACTTCGATATCAGCTACGAGCTGGAAAACCAGATCAAGGGCACTGACAAGGAAAAATACCTGGTCGGTATCCGCAAGCTGCTCGACGAGTGCTCGTTCTCCTACACCCGTCAAACCCAGATGAAAGGCCTTGGCCACGCGATCCTTACCGGTCGCCCACTGATCGGTGACGAACCGTTTGCCGTGGTCCTGGCGGACGACCTGTGCGTCAACCTGGAAGGCGACGGCGTCTTGACCCAGATGGTCAAGCTCTACCAGAAGTACCGCTGCACCATCGTTGCGGTGCAGGAAGTCGACCCTGCGGAAACCAACAAGTACGGGGTGATCGCCGGTGATGACATCGGTGATGGCCTGATCCGCGTTCGCGACATGGTCGAGAAGCCGGCGCCGGAAGATGCTCCGTCGAACCTGGCAATCATTGGTCGCTACATCCTGACCCCGGATATCTTCAAGCTGATCGAAGAAACCGAGCCAGGCAAGGGCGGCGAAATCCAGATTACCGATGCTTTGCTGAAACAGGCCAAAGACGGTTGCGTGATTGCCTACAAGTTCAAGGGTCGTCGTTTTGACTGCGGTGGCGCTGAAGGCTACATCGAGGCGACCAACTTCTGCTACGAGCACTTCTACAAGACAGGCAAGGCTTACTGATTAAGCATTGCCTGTTGAGTCTCAAGAAAGCCACCTTCGGGTGGCTTTCTGGTTTTTTGGGCGCAAGCGGGTATCCTGATGTCCTGCCGAGGAGAGTGAAATGGCCTACGATTTTGATCTTTATGTGATTGGCGCCGGTTCCGGTGGTGTACGGGCGGCGCGGTTCGCCGCAGGTTTTGGCGCGAAGGTGGCCGTGGCGGAAAGCCGCTACCTGGGCGGTACCTGTGTCAACGTTGGCTGCGTGCCGAAAAAACTGTTGGTGTATGGCGCGCACTTTGCCGAAGACTTCGAACAAGCCAGCGGCTTTGGCTGGTCCTTGGGCGAAGCGAACTTTGATTGGGCGACATTGATCGCCAACAAGGATCGCGAGATCAACCGCCTCAACGGTATTTACCGTAACTTGCTGGTCAACAGCGGGGTGACCCTGCACGAAGGCCATGCGCGTCTGACCGGCCCCCACGAGGTCGAGATCAACGGCGAGCGCTTCACGGCCAAGCACATCTTGATCGCCACGGGCGGCTGGCCGCAGATCCCCGAGATTCCGGGGCATGAGCATGCCATTGGTTCCAATGAGGCGTTCTTCCTGAAGCAACTGCCCAAGCGCGTACTGGTGGTGGGTGGTGGTTATATCGCGGTGGAATTTGCCGGGATTTTCCATGGTCTGGGCGCGCAGACGTCGTTGCTGTATCGCGGCGATCTGTTCCTGCGCGGCTTTGATGGCGCGGTGCGCAAGCACTTGCAGGAAGAGCTGACCAAGCGCGGCCTGGACCTGCAATTCAACGCCGATATCGCACGTATCGACAAGCAGGCCGATGGCAGCCTCAAGGCCACCCTGAAAGACGGTCGTGTATTGGAAGCCGATTGCGTGTTCTACGCCACGGGCCGGCGCCCGATGTTGGATAACCTGGGCCTGGAGCACACCGGGGTCAAGCTGGACAAGCGTGGCTTTATCGAGGTTGACGATCTGTACCAGACCGCCGAGTCGTCGATTCTGGCCATTGGCGACGTGATTGGTCGCGTGCAACTGACACCCGTGGCATTGGCTGAAGGCATGGCGGTGGCGCGGCGTCTATTCAAGCCTGAGCAGTACCGCCCGGTGGATTACGCGATGATCCCCACGGCAGTGTTCAGCCTGCCGAATATCGGTACCGTGGGCCTGAGCGAAGAGCAGGCGCGGGCCGATGGGCATAACGTGCAGGTTTTCGAAAGCCGCTTCCGGCCGATGAAACTGACCCTGACGGAGTGCCAGGAGCGCACGCTGATGAAGCTGGTGGTCGATGCCGATACCGACAAGGTGCTGGGTTGCCACATGGTCGGGCCGGATGCGGGCGAGATTGTCCAGGGCCTGGCGATCGCCCTCAAGGCGGGGGCGACCAAGCAGCATTTCGACGAGACCATCGGCGTGCACCCGACGGCGGCGGAAGAGTTTGTCACCATGCGCACGCCTGTCGCTGGCTGATCAGGTATTCCCTGTTGCCTCTGGCGCCGTTGCAACGACGGCGGCCAGGCGCAGCGCCTCAATGGTGGCCTGGGCCTTGATCAGCTCCAGTTCCAGGGTTTTGCGGCTGTGCTGCTGCTCGGCCAGGGCTTCCTGCCGTGCCTGGTTGTCCAGCACGGCAACCCGCAGGCGCTCCTGGAGCAGGGTGCGCTCGCTATCAATCAGGCTTACCTGTTCGCTCAGCTTGAGCTGCTGGGCCTGATCCTTGCGGCTTTGCTCTTGCAGAGTCGCCAACTCCTTCGCCGTGACCCGGTGCTCAATCAATAGCCGCTCATTATCGCGATGCAGCTGGGTGATTTCGTCCTGGCGCACCATGGCGCTCTGCTGGGCCTGACGCAGTTCGGCCTGCAGTTGCTGCAGTTGGCCTTCGTGGCGGCGTTGTTCCTGTTCGCGTTGGTCTTTGATCGCAGTGCGGTAGTGCTCAAGGGCGTCGCGGGCGTGCAGGTGCTTGTCTTCCAGCGAGCGAATCTGTTCGTCCTTGTCCGCGAGTCGTAGCTCGTAGTCGCTGCACGCCTGGCTGAGTCCGGCGTTGCGGGTTTGCTCGGTTTGCAGGCTGGTGCTGGCGGTCTGCAGGGCTGCGCTTTCTTCCGCCAGGGCGGCGGCCTGAATATCAAATTGCTGCTGGAGCTGGTTGTGGGCTGCGGTCAGTGCCTCTGCCTGGGCGAGCAGGGCGGTTTTCTGCTGCTCGAACTGCGCCAGGGCCTGGTCGATGGGTTCCTGGGCCTTCTCTTTCAAGCGCTGGGCCAGGCGTGCGACCAACTCGCCAAGCTCATCGTCGATGGGCGCCTCGGTAATGGCAAGGCGGGTTTCGCTCTCGTCCAGCTCCTTTAAATAGCGGTGGATGGTGGTTTTCGAGCCGGTATTGCCCATTTCGATGCGTACCGCATCAATGCTGGGGTTTTCGCCGCGGGCGAGGATTGCCAAGCGTGCCGTTTGAACTACTGCTTTATTGATGCCGCCGCGAGCCATGGGGTCTCCGTCGATTTAGTACTGTGGTATGTATTATGTATATACATACTTTAACACGAATAAAATTGCCTTTAAATTGATGATTTTACAGATGGGATATTGGCGTATTATCCCGTGTGATGACCCATTTGACGCAGATTCACCCCCTATGCCCGTACACCAACCCCTTGGCGATAGCGCTATGAGTGAACTTGACCGTTACCTGAACGCCGCCACCCGCGATAACACCCGACGCAGCTATCGCGCCGCCATCGAGCACTTTGAAGTGAGTTGGGGTGGCTTCCTGCCCGCCACCAGCGACAGCGTGGCCCGTTATCTGGCGGCTTACGCCGGGGTGTTGTCGGTAAATACCTTGAAATTGCGCTTGTCGGCGCTGGCGCAATGGCATTCCAGCCAGGGTTTCCCGGACCCGACCAAAGCGCCGGTGGTGCGCAAGGTGCTCAAGGGCATCCGCGCCGTGCACCCGGCCCAGGAAAAACGGGCCGAGCCCCTGCAGCTCCAGCACCTGGAGCAGGTGGTCAATTGGCTTGAGCGCGAAGCTGAGCAGGCGCGGGCAGAGGGCGATCGGCCGCGCTGGCTGCGCGCCAAGCGCGACGCGGCCTTGATCCTGCTGGGCTTCTGGCGTGGTTTTCGCAGTGATGAGCTGTGTCGGCTGCAGATCGAGCATGTGCAGGCGGTACCAGGGGCGGGCATCACCTTGTACTTGCCGCGCAGCAAGAGTGACCGCGAGAACCTCGGCCAGACCTATCAAACCCCGGCACTGCTGCGCTTGTGCCCGGTGCAGGCCTATGCCGAATGGCTGAGTGCCTCGGCCCTGGTGCGCGGCCCGGTGTTTCGCGGGATCGATCGCTGGGGCAACCTGGGCGAGGAGGGGGTGCACGCCAATAGCGTGATCCCGCTGCTGCGCCAGGCCCTCGGGCGCGCGGGCATTGCTGCCGAGCAGTACACCAGCCACTCCTTGCGCCGGGGCTTCGCCACCTGGGCCCATCGCAGTGGTTGGGATTTGAAGTCGTTGATGAGTTACGTCGGCTGGAAGGACATGAAGTCCGCCATGCGCTATGTTGAAGCGACGCCCTTTCTTGGCATGACTCAGACCCGCGATCCGCTGCTTTAAGATTTCTTCTATTAATACAGCTGGTTGATAGCCAAAACCAATCGGCGGCATCAGGTTTGGCAATGAGCCATCGGCGATGAGACTGGGTAGGATTCACCCATCAACTTACTAACCCCTGACGGAGAGTCAACGATGCCTATCATCAACAGCCAAGTAAAACCGTTCAAAGCCACCGCTTACAAAAACGGCAACTTCGTAGACGTGTCGGACGCTGACCTGAAAGGCAAGTGGTCTGTCGTGTTCTTCTACCCAGCCGACTTCACCTTCGTCTGCCCAACCGAACTGGAAGACCTGGCTGACAACTACGCCGAATTCCAGAAGCTGGGCGTCGAGATCTATAGCGTGTCCACCGACACCCACTTTGCCCACGCTGCCTGGCACAACACTTCGCCAGCCATCGGCAAAATCCAGTACACCATGATCGGCGACCCAACCCTGACCATCTCCCGCAATTTCGACGTGCTGATCGAAGAAGCTGGCCTGGCAGACCGTGGCACCTTCGTGATCAACCCTGAAGGCCAGATCAAGATCGTTGAACTGAACGACGGCGGTGTTGGCCGTGACGCTTCCGAGCTGCTGCGCAAAATCAAGGCCGCCCAGTACGTCGCTGCCCACCCAGGCGAAGTGTGCCCAGCCAAGTGGAAAGAAGGCGAGGCTACCCTGGCTCCGTCCCTGGACCTGGTCGGCAAGATCTAAGTCTGTGAAGTATCAAGGGCGGATTGCCGCACCTTAAGTAAGCCGCACCGCCCTCAAAAACGCCCGGGCGAGATTCGCTCGGGCGTTTTTTTTTACCGAATTGATTTGAAATAGGAAATCGCCCGTATGTTGGACGCCAATCTTAAAGCTCAGTTGAAGTCATACCTGGAGCGGGTCACCCAGCCGATCGAGATCGTTGCCTCCCTCGACGACGGTGCGAAATCCCAGGAAATGCTTGCTCTTTTGCAGGACGTAACCAGCCTCACCACGCTGATTACCCTGAAAACCGATGGCAATGATGGGCGCAAGCCGTCGTTCTCCATCAACCGCCCGGGTGCCGATATCAGCCTGCGTTTTGCCGGCATCCCCATGGGCCATGAATTCACTTCGTTGGTGCTGGCCCTGCTGCAAGTCGGTGGCCACCCGTCGAAGGCCAGTGTCGAAGTGATTGAACAGATTCGCAGCCTTAAAGGTGAGTTCAACTTCGAGACTTACTTCTCGCTGTCCTGCCAGAACTGCCCGGACGTGGTCCAGGCGCTGAACCTGATGGCCGTGCTCAACCCCAATATCCGCCACGTGGCCATTGATGGCGCACTGTTCCAGGCG
The DNA here is from genome assembly GCF_012985595.1 of Pseudomonas sp. WS 5411. NCBI lineage: Bacteria > Pseudomonadati > Pseudomonadota > Gammaproteobacteria > Pseudomonadales > Pseudomonadaceae > Pseudomonas > Pseudomonas sp. WS 5411. The sequence goes on along the minus strand of NZ_JAARMC010000015.1, from coordinate 18,408 downwards.
GAAGTCGACGAGCGCCAGGTCATGGCGGTGCCCAGCGTCTACCTCAACGGCGTGAACTTCGGCCAGGGCCGCATGGGGCTGGAAGAAATCCTCGCCAAGCTCGACACCAGCGGTATCGAAAAGGCCGCCGAGAAAATCAGCGCCAAGGACGCGTTCGATGTGCTGGTCGTCGGTGGTGGCCCGGCCGGTTCTGCCGCCGCGATCTACGCCGCGCGTAAAGGTATTCGTACCGGTGTGGCCGCCGAACGTTTTGGTGGGCAAGTACTGGACACCATGTCCATCGAGAACTTTATCTCGGTGCAGGAAACCGAAGGCCCGAAACTCGCCAGCGCCCTGGAAGCCCACGTGCGTCAGTACGACGTGGACATCATGAACCTGCAGCGCGCCAGCAGCCTGATCCCGGCGAAAAATCCCGGTGAGTTGCATGAAATTCGCTTTGAAAGCGGTGCGACCCTCAAGTCCAAGACCGTGATCCTGGCCACCGGTGCCCGCTGGCGCGAAATGGGGGTGCCGGGCGAGCAGGAATACAAGGCCAAGGGTGTGTGCTTCTGCCCGCACTGCGATGGTCCGCTGTTCAAGGGCAAGCGCGTGGCGGTGATCGGTGGCGGTAACTCCGGCGTTGAAGCAGCCATCGACCTGGCCGGTATTGTCAGCCACGTGACCTTGCTGGAGTTCGACAGCAAGTTGCGCGCTGACGCCGTATTGCAGCGCAAGCTCTACAGCCTGCCGAACGTTGACGTGATCACCAGTGCGCTGACCAGTGAAGTCAAAGGTGATGGCCAGAAGGTTACTGGCCTGGCGTACAAAGACCGCGATACCGGCGAGTTCAAGACCGTCGACCTGGAAGGTATCTTTGTACAGATCGGCCTGTTGCCTAACACCGATTGGCTCAAGGGCACCGTGGAGCTGTCGCCCCGTGGCGAGATCATTGTCGATGCCCGTGGCGAGACCTCACTGCCCGGCGTGTTTGCCGCCGGTGACGTTACCACCGTGCCCTACAAACAGATCGTGATTGCGGTGGGCGAGGGCGCCAAGGCTTCCCTGAGTGCTTTTGATTACCTGATCCGAGCGTAAGGCCCGATACTAAAAAACCCATGAGTGATCATGGGTTTTTTGTGGGTGTTGCTTTTGTGGGAGCTGGCCTGCGAGGCAGGCGACTCGGCGTGACCGTTACGCCACGGTGATACGCTCCTACAGGGGCAACAAACCGGTTTACAGCGGCGCTGGCTGAATGATCTCAACCCAGTACGCATCCGGATCCTTGATAAACGCCAGGCTTTTCATCCGCCCATCGGTCAGGCGCTTCTGGAAATCACAGCCCAAGGCTTCAAAGCGCTCGCAGGCCGCGACGATATCCGGCACCGAAATGCAGATATGGCCAAACCCGCGCGGGTCGGTGTTGCCATTGTGGTAGGCGAAGTCGGCATCGTTTTCGGTGCCGTGGTTGTGGGTCAGTTCCAGGATGCCCGGGATCGACTTCATCCACTGGGTGCGCGCGGCGGCATCGGCTGGAATCTGCGCCTTGTCGACCAGGGCGAGGAAGTACAGGCTGAATTCGGCTTCCGGGAAGTCGCGTTTTTCAACCAGGGAAAAACCCAGGACGCGGGTATAGAAGTCCAGGGACTTAGTGATGTCCTTGACCCGCAGCATGGTGTGGTTGAACACGAAGTTCGAAGTGGCGGTGTCGGGTTGGGCGGTGACGCCCGGGAAGGTGTTCAATTCGTGCAGGCTCATGGGCCCTCCAGAAAAAATGGGGCAGACGCAGCTCGTGATTTGAGCGGTCCCTTGGCGTGCGGCAGATCCGTGTAGCCGGATCATGATACGCAAGCTGCACCGGCCGCGCCAAATGAAAAACGCACCCGGGCCTTGCGGCCATCCCCTGGGCGGGCTCAAACTTTGCGGCTTGAACTTCGAGTGTTTTTTGCAATGAGCCGATTGAACAAACCATTGTTGGCCGCCTTGTGGCTTGTCTTGGGCAGCACCGTTGCACTGGCGGCAGACCCCGAGATTCATTGGCCCAGCGGCTGGCAGGTGGAGGAGGTGGTGGCGGATGCCGATGCGCCAGCCACGCCGTCACCGGTGTCGCGCCAGCGCGCGATCAAGAACGATGAGAGCGGCGAGACGCTGATGGTCATGGAGTTGACGGGTACGCCGATCGAGCCTGGGCATGTGGTCAATCTGCAAGGGGTGTTGCTGGAGATGCGCAAGTCCATCCAGAAGGACTTTGCCCGCAGTGGTTATCAAAGTGTCTGCAACAAGATTCACTCAAGCACCTTAAGTCATCTTGAGGCGCTGGAAACTACCTGCGTGATTACCGAGAACGGTCGGCATGTGCTCTCGCAAACACTGGTGGGTGCTGTCGATACGAATAAGGCCTATGTTTTTTCATATGCCGGGCAAGCCGCTGCCTATGAGTCGAGCAAGGAAGAAGTCAGCTCGGTACGTGCAAGCCTGAAACTTTGATCGGCGATGGCTAGATGCCTGACATGGCACATTGACAGAAAAACCCATAACTACAGGACTGCGGTGTACAGCGGCTGTTCGGCGAATGTCTTCGAAGTGGAGTGTATTTCAAAGTTCACTTTCGCACGCGGCAGCGTTTGAAATCGAGGCGCAAAAACAAAAAAGCCCCGCATCAGCGGGGCTTTTTATTAGTGCGCCTGTATTAGCCGCGCAGCCAGGAATCTACAGTGGCAGCGCCATACTGTTCTTTCCAGGCCTTCAAGCCGCGGTGGTTGCCGCCCTTGGTTTCAATCAGTTCACCCGTGTGCGGGTTGTGATACACCTTGACCACGCGTGCGCGGCGGGTTTTGGGGGCGGCTGCCACTTGGATCCCCGACTTGCCTGGGTTTGGATCAAGGATGGAGATGATGTCGCGCAGGCTCTTGCCGTAGGTTTTCATCAGCCCTTGAAGCTTTTCTTCAAATTCGATTTCTTTCTTCAGGCCAGCGTCGTTCTTCAGGGATTCCAGCTGGGCAAGCTGTTCTTGAAGGGCTTTTTCTGCGGCACGAAATTCGGCGAGTCTGGACAAAATATTTACTCCAATAGTGTATTTGGCTGATACCCACTGCAAACAAAGCTATAAGCCAAGAGCCTCAGCATGACTCGGTAAAAGTGGTTCTCCTGCCGATTCGGCGCAGGCAGGAAAAATTGTAGTAGTTAATGCGCCACGAGTAAATCACGTCTTTTGTATAAATAACAATTTTTCATCTGATGCTAGATGGATATTCAATCGCGCCGCAAAGATTTAATGAATGCGTCAAAAGGCTCCGGGCGACCAAACAGGTAGCCCTGCAAGAAGTCCACACCTTGCGCGGCCAGATAGTCACATTGCTCTTGGGTTTCCACGCCTTCGGCGACGATGCCCAAATCAAGCTTGCCGGATAACTCAATGATGCTGTCGAGTATATGCCGCGATAACGCATCGGCTCCGATCATGGCCACAAAGCTTTGATCAATCTTCAAGTAGTCAACATTGAAGTTACGCAAATAACCCAAGCTGGAGTGGCCGGTGCCGAAGTCATCAATGGCGATCATCACGCCCAGTTCGTGCAGGGCCTGGAACAGCTGGCGGGTGACCTCGGTGGGTTCGATCAGTTCGCGCTCGGTCAACTCCAGCGTCAACAGTACCTGGCCCGGCTTGAAGGCGGCGAGGAACTCCTGGCAGTCCTGCACCAACACCAGGTCCTGGCAATGCCGGGCGGTGATATTGATCCCCACATGGAAATTGCTGCCCAGGCGATCGGCATGGGGCGCCAGTTGTGTGGCGACCTGGCGCATCAAGGCGCGGGTCATGGGCACGATCAGCCCGGAGTGTTCGGCCAGGGGGATAAACAGGTCGGGGCGCACCAGGCCTTCCTTGGGGTGCTGCCAGCGCATCAGGACTTCACAGCCGGCCCATTGAAGGTTATCGCCACGAACCACCGGTTGGTAATACGGCACGAACTCATTGGCGCCCAACGCCCGCTGCAGTTCGTGGGTGGGGGCGGAGGAGCGTTTTTGCACCCAGTGCGCCAGCACGCCGGCCAGCACGCCGAAAAACACCAGCAGGCTGAACAGCGCCGGGTAGCGCGCTTCCATATACCGCCAGACTTCCCCTTCGGGCATGCCGGCTTCCACGCTGTACGCGTAGCGCTGGGAGGCGAGGTGCTGGTGGGCCACGGGAAACTCCGGCGGCGCACTGTTTTTGACTTTTCCGTCGCTGCCCAACCAATTGGGGCCGACCTGCAACACCAGGTCCGCGTAGCGGCTGATCAGGCGCAGGGCATTGGTCAGGTGGTAACCGTCAATCGAAGCAAACGCAGCCTGGTCGCCCTCCACCAGCCGGTACACCAACAGGGCGGTATCGGGGGTGACCGGGTTGCCATTCATCAGCCACAGGCGACCCTCGACGTAGTCGTCAGGATTGACCGCAGACACGTGGGTGTCACCAAACAGCGAGGTGCAATAAATGGACTTTTTCCACGACAAGGTGGTTGCGCGTACAAAGGGGCGCCGTGTGACTTGCTCGCGCAGCGCCAGTTGCACCGCGTTGTCACAGGCCTTGCCCGCCAGCGGCAGCAGTTCCTGGGCGGCACGGGCGGTGTTGTCGAGCATCAGGTCGAATTGGCGCACGGCCTCGGTCGCCGTCTGCGACGTGCTGTGCTCCAGGGTGCGTTTTGCCTGGAGGTGCAGGATGGCCACTCCCAGCAGAATCGGCAGCAGGCCGCACAGGACCGTGATCAAGGAGCGGGCGGCGCGCTTGCGCGGACCTTTGAGGGTAAGTGGCATTTACGCAGCCTGTAGCAAAGTGAGGGAAGGGCCTGGTAGCGGCTACAGGCAGTACGTCTGAAGTAACAATGATAGTTGGTCTATGGCATTAGCAAAGCGTAGACCTAACGACTTGGCTAGTTGTGCGTGTTTTTTAATCTTGCCAAACTTTGCAACATATTTTGACGAGAAAAAATTGTTTGGTCTATTGCGTTGTTGCTTGGATCAGTGCCTGTCAGAAAAAACTTCAGTCTCGTGAAGAGGCTGCCATTCAAGAACCAACAGTTTTGCTGCATTGAGCTCGAACTCGGCGGGCGGGCTTGTGCCTGCGCGTCGTCTGACCGGGGCTCGCCTTAACCCTTAGGAACACGTGTATGAAAAACCATGTCCTGGCGATTGCCTTGCTGCTTGCTTGCGGGCTTGCCGTACCGTTGGCCACTGCCGCCGATGGCACCATCACCCTGACCGGAGAAATCACCGGCACCACCTGCACGATCAGTGGCGGGACCGGTGGTTTCGCGGGCTCCGGTGCGAACTTTCCGGTGGTCCTGGACAAAGTGCAAGCCAGCGCCCTGTCGACGGAGGGGGCAACCGCCAGCGCCAAGCCATTCTTTATTTATGTGGGCGGCGGCGCCAGTTGTGCGGATGCGACCAAGGTGGCTGTGTTGTATGAAAGCACCAGCCCGGCGATCAATCCGGCCACCGGCAACTTGCGCAACATGGCCCCCAAAACCGCTGCCGCCAAAGTAGAGGTGCAAATTCTCGACGGCGCCACCCAGAAGCCGATGGACTTGCGTACCGGCCATGCTTCGAGCACGGCTACGGTTACCGGCGGCCTGGCAACCTTGCCCTTTGCGGCACGTTACATCGCCACGGGCGGGGCGGCGGGGGTAGGGCTGGTGACTACGGCGGTGCAGTACTCGGTGATCTTTCCCTGATCGCCCGATAGACCGAGGGCCCGGGCCATGGGTTGCGTAGCACGCCTGCACGTAGCGCTCTGCCTGTGCCTGGTCTTCGGGCAGGCACAGGCCGGGGTGATCATCAGTGGCACCCGGCAGATTTACCCTGAGCCGCGCAGGGAAATCACCGTGCAGGTGAGCAACGATGACGCACATGCCGCGCGCCTGGTGCAGGTGTGGCTGGATGGCGGTGATGCACGGCTGACTGCCGAGCACAGTGAGGTGCCGTTCACCCTCAGCCCGCCGGTGTTTCGCCTGGATCCGGGCAAGAGCCAGGCCATACGCCTGGCGTATACCCAGGAACCGCTGCCCAGGGACAGGGAATCGCTATTCTGGCTCAACGTGCTGGAGGTGCCGCCCGCGACCCGCCAGCCGGAAGCATTCGCGGCTGCAGAGCGCCAGAACCAGTTGCGTTTCGCCTTTCGCATTCGCACCAAGGTGTTTTTCCGGCCCCAGGGCTTGTCGGGTAGCCCCCAGGATGCGCCGGGGCAACTGATCTGGACGATGCACACCGGCAAACCGGCGGTCCTGCGTGTCTTCAACCCGTCGCCTTTCCACGTGACGTTCCATGACGTCGCGTTGGTTGTGGGCGGGCAGGTGGTCCCCAGCGATCAGCAGGGCATGGTTGCCCCCCACGCCAGCCTGGATCTTGCCCTGCCACCCCTGATGCAACCCGCGCCCGTTGATCCTGCCGGGCATCTATCTGGGCAATAAACCCCTTGCGCCCGCCTGGGCATAGGGATTTGATAAGGAATACGGACAAAGCTGTTTACGCTGTGTAGAATCGGTTTACGCATACAAGAATAAGCGCCTGTTTCTATGCAGGCCTCGTCCGTCAGAGACGCCCGTAAGAGAATGACTCAACCATGAAGCTACTCGGGTTCCAACTCATCTACGGTGACTTCCTCGCCCGCAGCGTGCGGGGCATTTCCTGTGCGCCACCTGCTCACCTCATCCTTGCTGGCAATTAATTTACTTAATTCTAAAAAAGATGATGAGGCGCCAAATCATGGCAGATCTATACGAAAACCCAATGGGCCTGATGGGCTTTGAATTTATCGAATTCGCATCGCCGACCCCGGGTACCCTGGAGCCGATCTTCGAGATCATGGGCTTCACCAAGGTGGCAACCCACCGCTCGAAAAACGTGCACCTGTACCGTCAGGGCGCGATCAACCTGATCCTCAACAACGAACCCCACAGCATCGCTTCGTACTTTGCCGCCGAGCACGGTCCGTCGGTGTGTGGCATGGCGTTCCGCGTCAAGGATTCGCAACAGGCCTATACCCGTGCCCTGGAGCTGGGTGCCCAGCCGATCCATATCGAAACCGGCCCGATGGAGCTGAACCTGCCGGCCATCAAGGGCATCGGCGGTTCGCCGCTGTACCTGATCGACCGTTTCGGTGAAGGCAACTCGATCTACGATATCGACTTCGTGTTTATCGAAGGCGTGGACCGCAACCCAGTGGGCGCCGGCCTGAAGGTCATCGACCACCTGACCCACAACGTCTATCGCGGGCGCATGGTCTACTGGGCCAACTTCTACGAGAAGCTGTTCAACTTCCGCGAAGCGCGCTACTTCGACATCAAGGGCGAATACACCGGCCTGACCTCCAAGGCCATGAGCGCCCCGGATGGCATGATCCGCATCCCGTTGAACGAAGAGTCGTCCAAAGGCGCCGGCCAGATCGAAGAGTTCCTGATGCAGTTCAACGGCGAGGGCATCCAGCACGTGGCGTTCCTCACCGACGACCTGATCAAGACCTGGGACGCGTTGAAGAAGATCGGCATGCGCTTCATGACCGCGCCGCCGGACACCTACTACGAGATGCTTGAAGGGCGCCTGCCAAACCACGGCGAACCGGTGGAGCAGTTGCAGTCGCGGGGTATCTTGCTGGACGGTTCGTCCGTGGCCGGCGACAAGCGCCTGCTGTTGCAGATCTTCTCGGAAACCCTGATGGGCCCGGTGTTCTTCGAATTCATCCAGCGCAAGGGTGATGACGGTTTCGGCGAAGGCAACTTCAAGGCCCTGTTCGAGTCGATCGAGCGTGACCAGGTTCGTCGTGGTGTGTTGACCACCGACTGATCCTAGCCCCCTGTAGGAGCCGGCTTGCCGGCTCCTACACCTTTCCCGTTCAAGCCCGGCGCTGACGCACCAGATGCTTGAACCCTTCGAACACCAGCACCATCACCGCCAGCCAGATCGGGATATAGGTCAGCCATTCACCCGGCCCGATGCTTTCCCCCAGCAGCAACGCCACCCCCAGCAACAGCACCGGTTCCACATAGCTGAGCAGGCCGAACAGGCTGAACGCCAACAGGCGGCTGGCGATGATGTAGCACACCAGCGCCGAAGCACTGATCAGCCCGAGCATCGGGATCAATCCATACAGCCCTTTGTGTGCATCCAGCACGGCGAAGCCCTGTTCGCCACTTTGGACAAACCACAAGGCCACCGGCAGCATCAGCGCCATATCCAGCCACAGGCCGCCCAACTGATCGGTGCCCAGGCGTTTGCGCAGCACGAAGTAGATCGGGTAACCGATGATCACCAGCAGCGTCGCCCAGGAAAAACCACCCACCTGGTACAACTCGTTAAGCACGCCAATCGCCGCAAACACCACTGCGATCAGCTGCAGCCGCGAGAGTTTTTCGCCATACACCAGGCGCCCGGTCAGGACCATGGTCAGCGGTAGCAGGAAGTAGCCCAGGGACACATCCAGGCTGCGGCCATTGAGCGGCGCCCACATAAACAGCCACAGTTGCACCCCCAGCAGCACCGACGACAGCACAATCCCACCGATCAGCCGTGGCTTGCCCGCAAGCAATCGCAGCAATTGCCACACCTGACGCCACTCGCCGCTGACCACCATAAATACCGTCATGCACGGCACGGTCAGCAGCATGCGCCAGCCGAAAATTTCCAGGCCACTCAAGGGGGCAAGCAGTGATGTGAAGTAATACATCACGGCAAACAACACCGAGGCCGCTACCGATAAAACAACGCCTTTAGACACGCAGTCCTCGCCAAACCGATTCAAACAAAAGAGGGGGGGAATTTCAGGTGGGAATATATTGCTTTTGAGGTGAGACGTTTGCTCTGTTTTACGGCATCTTATGGGAAATTTTCTCACCTCCAAGGTTCGCCAGCATGCCCGTCAGCCCCCCCTGGATGATTTCGACCGCGCGATTCTCAAGCACCTGCAACGCGACAACACCACCGCGCTGCGGGTGATTGGCGAACAGGTCAACCTGTCGACCGCCGCCGTGCAGCGGCGCATCAAGCGCATGGAGCAGAGCGGGGCGATCAGCGCGAATACGGCGGTGGTCAATCAGGATGCAGTAGGCAAGCCGATCACGATCCTGGTGGAGGTGCACGCCGAACGCACCCACATCGAGGACCTCGATGTGCTCAAGGTGCAGATGTCGATCCCCGAGGTGCAGCAGTGCTATTACGTCACCGGCGATGCGGACTTTATGCTGGTGATTGTGGTGGAGACCATGAAGGCCTACGAAACCCTGGCCCGCACGCTGTTCTACGAGAACCGCAATATCAAATGGTTTCGCAGCATTGTGGTAATGGACCGGGTCAAGGTCAGCCTGGATGTGCCGCTGGGCTGATGTGGGAGCAGGCAAGCCAGCTCCCACAGGGGCTCAGGGGCGGTGGATGCGCCCGGAAACAAAATGCCCAACATCATTGAACCCCGGTGTCGACGCATGCCCCGGCGTCACCAGTGAGTCAATAAACGCCTCATCCTCAGCACTGATCTTCACATCGAGCGCCCCGGTGTAGGCATCCCACTGCGCCTCGGTGCGCGGCCCGACAATCGCCGAGCTGACGGCCTGGTTGTTCAAAACCCAGGCAATCGCAAACTCGACAATCCCCACGCCACGGCCTTGGGTGTATTGCTGGATCTGCTGGGCAATGCGCAGCGATTCCACGCGCCATTCGGTTTCCAGGATGCGTTTGTCCTGGCGCGCAGCGCGGCTGCCGGCTTCGGGGCTGATATCCGGCGCGTACTTGCCACTGAGCACCCCGCGGGCCAGCGGGCTGTAGGGCACCACGCCCAGGCCATAGGCGGCTGCGGCGGTGATCTGCTCCACCTCGGCCTGGCGGTTGACGATGTTGTACAGCGGCTGGCTGATGATCGGCCGGTCGACCCCCAGGCGTTCGGCCACGCGCACCACTTCGGCGATGCGCCAGCCGCGGTAGTTGGACAGCCCCCAGTAACGGACCTTGCCCTGGCGGATCAGGTCGCCGATCGCCGAAATCGTGACGTCCAGTGGGGTGTCGTGGTCTTCGCGGTGCAGGTAGTAGATGTCCAGGTAGTCGGTGTCGAGCCGGGTGAGGCTGGCTTCCAGCGCGTTGAAAATGCGCTTGCGGTTCAGGCCGCTGCGGTTGGGCAGGCCATCCGGCGGGCCGAAGCCGACTTTGGAGGCGACGACCCAATCGGCGCGATGGCGGCTGATGGCTTCACCGACGATTTCCTCGGAGCGCCCGCCGGTGTAGACGTCGGCGCTGTCGATAAAGTTGATGCCCTGATCCCAGGCCTTGTCGATGATACGCAGCGAATCTTCGGTGTTGGTCTGTTCGCCAAACATCATGGTGCCCAGGGTCAAGGCGCTGACCTTGAGCCCGGACTGGCCCAGTGTGCGGTAAATCATGGAGGACTCCTCAAAAGCGCAGACAGTTGCTATGCAATACCAGAGAGCAAGGCTCTAGAACAAGCCCGACGTGGGTGGCTCGGTGCCTACCACCGCGTTGGCCACAGCGTTTTTGTGCCGTGTTCCGCTTATTCGGCAAGCAGTTCGCCAGCGCGCGCCTGCAAGAAGCGATGCAGGACTCTGACACGCTCCGACACTTGCAGGCGATGGGGGCACATCAGGTTGAAGGGCGTGGGCTCGCCTTGCCATTCGCCGAACAACGGCACCAGGCGCCCGGCCTTGATATCGCCGGCTACATCCAGGTTGGCCTTGTAGGCAATACCGTGGCCGGCCAGGGCCCAGCGCCGCACGATTTCCCCGTCATCACTGAGGTAGTCGCCGCCCACTTCGACCTCTTCCAGCAACGTGCCCTGGCGAAAATACCAAGTGCTGTTGGCCCGGCCCTGGCGCATGTAGCGCAGGGTGCTGTGCTGCGTCAGCTCGGCCGGCACCTGGGGTGTGCCGTGGCGTGCCAGGTACGCGGGGCTGGCGCAGGCGATACGGCGGTGATCGGCGACCACCGGCAGCGCCACCAGGCTGGAATCCCTTGGCACGCCAAAGCGAAGGGCGATGTCCACGGTTTCGCGGAACAAGTCGGCGTTGCTGTCGTTAAGCAGCAATTGCAGGCGGATATTCGGGTGTTCGCGCTTGAACTGGTCCAGCCAACCGAGCAGTACATTGCGTCCGAAATCCGAGGGCGCGGACAGTTGCAGCAAGCCGCTGAGGCTCTGGCCGTGTTGCTTGATCGCCTGTTCGCCCTCAGCCAGTGCTTCCAGGGCCACCCGCACGCTGTCCAGGTAGCGCCGGCCTTCTTCGGTGAGGCGCATGCTGCGGGTGGAGCGGGCCAGCAAGCGCATGCCCAGGCGGGTTTCCAAGCGTTTGAGGGCAATGCTGGCGGCGGCCGGGGTCAGGCTAAGGCTGCGGGCGGCCGCCGAGAGGCTGCCACTGTCGGCGGTGCGCACAAACACTTCCAGGTCAAGGATTGAGCTCATTTGTAAAAATCCTTTAAAGATCCTGTCGTTTTACCGGGATTTTTCCACGATTGCCAAGCTGGGAAGATGAACGCTCATTTTTTCAGGACGAGGCAGTTCCCATGACATCTCCCCTCAAGGGCCAAACCGTGGTGGTGATTGGCGGTAGCAGCGGCATTGGTGCCGAAGTCGCCCGACAGGCGGCATCCCGTGGCGCGCACGTGGTACTGGCCGGGCGACGCCTGTCGTCGACGGTCGACAATGGCGTGCGCAGCGAGCCGGTGGACGTCACCGACAGCGCCGCCCTGCAGCGCCTGTTCGAAGCGGTGGGGCGTTTTGATCACCTGGTGTTCACCTCGGGCCCGGCGGTCCAGGCCAAACACCTGCAGGACACCGACCTGCAACTGGCCCAGGACAACTTCAATGTGAAGCTCTGGGGCGCCTTGCGCGCAATCCAGCAGGCGCTGCCTTTTCTCGACGAGCGCGGCAGCATCGTCCTCACCTCGGGGCAGCTCGGGCGCAAGCTGGTGCCGGGGCAATTTATCAAGGTCGGCATCAATGCCGCGACCGAAGCGTTGGGCAAGCAGTTAGCCAAGGAACTGGCGCCGCGGCGGGTCAATGTGGTCAGCCCAGGGGTGATCGACACGCCGGCATACGCGGGGATGCCTGAGGAACAGCGTGAGGGCATGTTCGCCAAGGTGGGCGGGGCGTTGCCGGTAGGGCGTGTGGGGCAGGCGGAGGAGGTGGCGGCGGGTTATTTGATGGCCATGGAAAATGGCTTTATGACCGGCAGCGTGATCGATATCGACGGCGGCGGTTTGCTGTAAACACCGAACCCAATGTGGGAGCGGGCTTGCCCGCGATGGCGGCGTGTCAGTCAATATATAGGACTGATCCACCGCTATCGCGGGCAAGCCCGCTCCCACTTTTTTTGTGCCGTGTCAGGCCTTCAGGGTCCGGGTCATGCGCAACGCCAGCACACTACCCGCGACGATCACCGCCGCCAGCAGGTACAGCGCCAGGTCGGTGGACCCGGTGGCGTCTTTCACAAAACCCACCACATACGGGCTCAAGAAGCCCGCCATCTGGCCCATGGAGTTGATCAAAGCCAGGCCGCCCGCGGCCGCGCCGGCGCTGAGCATGGCGGTGGGCACCGGCCAAAACATCGGCAGGCCGGTGAGGGCGCCCATGGTGGCGATGGTCAGGCCAAGGATCGCAATGGCTGGGGTGGTGGCGAAGTTCACCGCGATGATCAGGCCCACAGCGCCCATCAGCATCGGCACCACCAGGTGCCAGCGGCGCTCTTTGCGCAGGTCGGCGGAGCGGCCCACCAGTAACATGAACACCGCCGCCAGTAGATAAGGGATCGCACTCAGCCAGCCGATCACCAGGTTATCGCTAAAGCCCATGTTTTTGATGATCGACGGCAGCCAGAAGTTGATGGCGTACACGCCGCTCTGGATGCAGAAGTAGATCAGGCCGAACGCCCAGATTGCCGGGTTCTTGAATACTTCCAGCAGCGAATCAGTGGTGGTCTTGGGCTTGTTGGCCAGGTCGGTGGCCTGGTCGGCCTCGAGCACTGCGCGCTCATGGGCGGTCAGCCATTTGGCGTTGGCGAAGCTGTCGCTGAGCAGGAAGTAGGCGAGGGCGCCGAGAATGACCGTCGGCACACCTTGCAGCAGGAACATCCACTGCCAGCCCGCGAGGCCACCCTGGCCCGCCGCGAAGTGGTTGAGGATCCAGCCGGAGAACGGGCTGCCGAGCAGGCCGGACACCGGGATTGCCGACATGAACAGGGCCATGATCCGCCCACGGCGGAAGGTCGGGAACCACTGCGAGAGGTACAGCACCACGCCCGGGAAAAAGCCCGCTTCAGCGGCACCGGTAAACAGGCGCAAGGTGTAGAAGTGCGTCGGCGTGGTCACAAACAGCAGGCAGGTGGACAGGGTGCCCCAGGTGATCATCATCAGCGCAATCCAGCGCCGTGGACCGAACTTGGTCAACGCCAGGTTGCTCGGTACGCCGCACAGCACGTAGCCGATAAAGAAGATCCCGGCCCCGAGGCCGTACACGGTCTCGCTGAACTTCAAGGCGTCGAGCATCTGCAACTTGGCGAAGCCGACGTTGACGCGGTCCAGGTAGTTGAACAGGTAGCAGATGAAAATGAAGGGGATCAAGCGCAGGGTGATGCGCTTGTAGACGGCGTTTTTGTCGTCATCGTTGGCCAGGGTAGCGGCGGCGCTCTGTGACATGGCGTTCTCTCTTTATTATGATTTTTCGCGATGCGCGGGTAACGTTGATCGCCCCAAGAGTCTCGGTCACGGGACGGTGCCATGTCTTTGTGCCCCCGCACAGCGATCCATCCATTGCGCTGTGCCTTTGAACAATCGCGTAATGCAGCGCTTTCAAGGAATTTAGCCCCATGTTCGAACTCGATCATGACTTGGCGCAGGATATCGTCAATCGCACGATGGCCATTTTGCCCTATAACGTCAACGTCATGGACAGCCAGGGCCTGATCCTCGGCAGCGGCGAACCGGAGCGCATCAACACCCGCCATGAAGGCGCGCAGTTGGTCCTGGCCAACGGTCGCGTGGTGGAAATCGACAGCCAGACCGCCAAGCACCTCAAGGGTGTGGCGCCGGGGATCAATCTGCCGCTGCTGCATGATCAGCGCCTGATCGGCGTGCTGGGCATCAGTGGTGAACCGCAGTTGCTGCGCACCTATGCCGAACTGGTGCGCATGACCGCCGAGATGCTGGTCAGCCAGCGCCATCAACAGGCGGAGCAGCAATGGCGACGCCAACGTTGTGATGATCTGCTGGCGTTGCTGCTGGCCGACAGCGGCGAATCGCCGCGCCTGGTGGATGAGGCCCAGCAACTGGGGCTCAAGCCGCAGTTGTCGCGCACCCCCTATCTGTTTGAACTGGGCCCGGGGCAGACCGCCGAAGCCCTGGCAGCCTGGCTGGCCTCCCGATACCCGGACAGTTGGTGCGTCAGCTCCGCAGAGTTTTCGTTGCTGTGGTGCCGCCCGGCGGCGGTGCCGATGGACAACCCGCGCCTGCTGGAAAAACTCGAGGCCTCGGGCTGGAACATCCTGCGGGTCGCCGTGGGTGGTCAGGCCGATGGGTTGGCCGGCTTGCGCCGCTGTTATCGGCGGGTGGCGGACTTGCTCGCCTATGGCCGCGACGTACTGCCCCAGTCACGGCTGCTGACCCTCAACCGCTATCGGTTGCCGGTGATGCTCTGGCGCCATCGCAACGACGACGCCCTCGACGAACTGCTCAACCCGTTACGCAAGGTCCTGGCCAAGGACGCCAACGGCCAACTGCAGGCAACGCTGCGCAGCTGGTGCGAACACGACGGGCAAAGCCAAGCGTGCGCCGACGCCCTGGGCATCCACCGCAACAGCTTGCGCTACCGCATGGAGCGCATTGCCGAATTGAGCGGTGTCGATCCCCTGACCTTGGATGGCATGCTCGCGCTGTACCTGGGGGTGCAACTGCTGCCGCAAACCGTGTAGGAGGTGCTTTTGTAGAAATGAACAACAAACCCCTGCCACGCTTGTGCATTGGACAGGCGTCATTGCCGGTGCCAACTGGCAGCATGGGCGTCATAAAAACCGGAGAAAGCCCATGAAAGTCATCATCGCCCCCGACTCGTTCAAGGACAGCCTGAGTGCCGAAGGCGTGGCCCAGGCCATTGCCCAAGGGTTGGCCCAGGTCTGGCCGGATGCCGAACTGATCCAGTGCCCGATGGCGGACGGTGGTGAAGGCACGGTGGAGTCGGTGCTCGCGGCCTGCCACGGGCAATTGCGCAGTTGCACCGTGCAAGGCCCGTTGGGCGGCACCGTTGAGGCGCACTGGGGCTGGTTGGCTGAAAGTGCCACGGCAATCATCGAAATGGCCGAAGCCAGCGGTCTGCAACGGGTCCCGCCGGGGCAGCGTGATGCCTGCTCCAGCAGCACCTTCGGTACGGGTGAGCTGGTCCGCGCCGCCCTGGACGCCGGGGCCCAGCGGATCATCCTGGCGATCGGCGGCAGCGCCACCAATGACGGCGGCGCCGGAGCCATGCAGGCCCTGGGCGTGCAACTGCTCGACGCCCAAGGCACACCCCTTGCGCGCGGCGGCCTGGCCCTGGCGCAGCTGGCGCGGATCAAGCTTGAGCAGTTGGACCCGCGCCTGGCCCAGGTGCGTTTCGACATCGCCGCCGACGTCAACAACCCCCTGTGCGGCCCCCACGGTGCCTCAGCGATTTTCGGCCCGCAAAAAGGCGCCAACCCACACCAAGTCGAGCAACTGGACCAGGCCCTCGGACACTTTGCCGACCACTGCGCCGAGGTGCTGCCCCGAGACGTGCGCGACGAGCCGGGCAGCGGCGCGGCCGGTGGTCTGGGCTTTGCCGCCAAGGCCTTCCTCGGCGCGCAGTTTCGCCCGGGTGTGGAGGTGGTCGCCGAACTGGTGGGCCTGGAACACGCCGTGCGCGGCGCCGACCTGGTGATCACCGGCGAAGGCCGCTTCGACGCCCAGACCCTGCGCGGCAAAACCCCGTTTGGCGTGGCGCGGGTGGCCAAGCTGCACGGTGTTCCGGTGATCGTGATCGCTGGCACGCTGGGCGAGGGCTACGAGCAGATGTACGCCCATGGCGTCGACGCCGCGTTTGCTTTGCCTGGCGGGCCGATGAGCCTGGAGCAGGCCTGTAGCGAAGCACCGCGGTTGCTGCGTGAGCGGGCGGTGGATATTGCGCGGGTGTGGCACTTGGGCGCGCAACGCAGCCGCGGATGACAGCGCTTGCTGTCGCTGCCTACACTGCTCGGCCACTTGTCTTTCAAAGGATGAAACACAATGCCTACACCTGATTCCACGATCGTGATCCAGCGCTTTGCCGAAAGCCATCTCGAAGGCATGCGTGCGCTCTACAACGACCCGGCCGTGTGCCGTCAGGTGCTGCAGATGCCGTTCCAGTCACTGGAGGTGTGGCGCAAGCGCCTGGCCGATACCAATGAGCGACTGCTCAGGCTGGTGGCGGTGCAGGCGGGCAAGGTCATTGGTAACTGCACCCTGGAGCAATATGCGCGCAGTCGGCAAAGCCATGTCGGCAGTATCGGCATGGGGGTGGCCGTGGCCTGGCAGGGCAAGGGCGTGGGCACCCAGTTGCTGGGCGCGGCGCTGGAGGTGGCCGACAACTGGATGAACCTGCACCGGGTGGAACTGACGGTGTATGTCGACAACGAGCCGGCCCAGGCGTTGTACCGCAAGTTCGGTTTCGAGACTGAAGGCCGGCTGCGCGATTACGCCGTGCGTGACGGCGTATTTGTCGACGCCCTGAGCATGGCCCGCCTGCGTCAGACCGCCTGATCCCCCAGGGCAAACGCCACCGCAGCCTGTGCATGCAGCTCGGTGGTGTCGAGCAACGGCAGGTGGCTGTGCTCGGGTTTGATCAGCAGGCCAATTTCGGTACACCCCAGGATAATCGCCTGGGCACCACGGGCTGCAAGGTTGGCAATGGCCTGCTGGTAAACCTGGCGTGAGGCTTCGCTGATCACCCCGACGCACAACTCTTCATAAATGATCCGGTGCACGGCGTGGCGTTCTGCTGCGTCGGGCACCAGCACGTTCAAGCCCTGGGTTGCCAGGCGTGCCTTGAGAAAATCCTGTTCCATGGTAAACGCGGTACCCAGCAGGCCGACGGTCAGGGTATCGGCCTTGACCGCCGCTGCGCCGGCCGCATCGGCAATATGCAGAAACGGCAGCGATACGGCGGCTTCGATCTGTGGCGCCAGCAGATGCATGGTGTTGGTACACAGCACGATGCAGTCGGCGCCACCGGCTTGCAGGCGGCGCGCGGCGTCTTGCAGGATCAGCGCAGCGTCATCCCAGCGCCCGGCGTGCTGGGCCTGTTCCACCGGGCCGAAGTCGACGCTGTACAGCAGGATTTGTGCCGAGCGCAGCGGCCCCAATCGGTCGCGTACCTGCTGGTTGATGATCCGGTAATACTCGGCGCTGGACTCCCAGCTCATGCCGCCGATTAGGCCGATGGTGCGCATGCAAAGCTCCTCAAGCGAATAGGCGAAAGCCACACCTTACCCAACCAGTGAGCGTTAGTCATACGCGGCGCTGCTGCATCTGCCATGATCGTTGTTTGCAGTCCCCGAGGAACACCGCAATGGACGATGTACAGCAATTGGGCGAGATGCTTCGTCACTACGCCGACAGCGAAGCGCACAAGCGCCAGCAGTTCGAGGTGCAGTCAGCCCGCTGGACCCAGAAAATCACTGAGCTGTACGGCGAGATCGAGCAGTGGTTGGCGCCGGTCAAGCGTGATGGTTTGCTGGAGGTGCAGCGTGAGGCTTATGTGGCGTCTGGCCCAAGCGTGCCGGTGGAGACGTCGACCTTCAAGACTGAGAAACTGACTATTCATATCGCGGGCAAGCCGGTGGAGTTTGTGCCGGATGTGATGGGGGCGGGTGGGTTGATTTCGTTGTCGGTCATGGGGCTGACTGCTGCTCGCTACGGCAGTATTTCGCTGGTGTTGTTGCCGGGGAATGATGATTGGCTGTGGAAGAAAACCAATGGCCTGAAAGACCCGGACACGTTCACCTTTGATGCCAATTTTCTGGCCTTGCAGTTGCAGAGCCTGATTCCGCGCGAACGGGGCTGATCCCCGGGCAAATGTGGTAGCGGGCTTTTGTGGGCTTGTGTGGGAGCGGGCTTGCCCGCGATAGCGGTGTGTCAGGCAAGTGTTCCTAACCTGAGATACCGCCATCGCGGCGTGAGTCTCTACACCACTCTTTTCTGGGTTTGTGTACATATCCGTTGCTGCGGTAACGGCGGCTATTGGTTCCGCCCTTACGGCGGGTCACTTTTGGAAAAGAGCCCCAAAAGTAACCAAAAGGGCTCTTGCCCCACCACTCGGCACCTCGCCTTGGCTCTGTGTGCCCGTCATCCGACATTGATTTGGGGGGCCGCCGCGATGGGCCATCCATGGCCCAGCGCGGCTAACCCGGCGTCCTGCCGGGTTACCCC
>NZ_JAARMC010000014.1:0-106534 GCF_012985595.1 Pseudomonas sp. WS 5411 | reverse complement strand
GTGTCGCGGCTACCCCGGCATCCATGCCGGGGTGCCCACTGCGCACTACCTGCCTGCGGCCATCGTGGTTTAACGGGGCGCCTAAGATCAAGATCAAAAGCCAGATCAAAAGCAGAGCAACAGCAAAGCCAGAGCGCGAAGCTGCCTTCCCCTGTGGGAGCGGGCTTGCCCGCGATGACGGTGTATCAGTCGATAAATCTATTGGCTGACCTGCCGCCATCGCAGGCAAGCCAGCTCCCACAGGGGGACCGCGCACGCCTCGACGATCAGGTCGGCTGTCAGGCCGCCTCGCTTTGCTTGTGATTTTGATCTCAGGCGCCCCGTTAAACCACGCTGGCCGTCATCCGATATTGATTTGGGGGGTAACCCGGCAGGACGCCGGGTTAGCCGCGCTGGGCCATGGATGGCCCATCGCGGCGGCCCCCCAAATCAATGTCGGATGACGGGCACACCGAGCCTGGGCGAGGTGCCGAGTGGTGGGGCAAGAGCCCTTTGCTTACTTTGGGGCTCTTTTCCAAAGTGAGCCGCCGTAAGGGCGGAACCAATAGCCGCCGTAACCGCAGCAACGGATATGTACACAACCCCAGAAGAGAGTTGTATAGCTACCTATGCCCATCGCGAACAAGCCCACATCAATCGGTGCAGGTCTTTAAATTTCGCTCACGTTGACCCACCGCTCCTCCCGCGCCGCCAGCCGAAGCGCTGTCGCCAACCGCTCCACCTCCCACGCCGCTTCAAAATCAGTACCCGCGGCACCTTGCCCGGCCAGGGCCATGATCAACTCCTGCACTTCCAGGGTTTTCAGTTCGTTGTACCCCAACTGATGCCCCGCCGCCGGGCTGAACGCGGCATAGCCGGGCAGGGCGGGGCCCGCCAGTAAACGCTGGAACCCCTGTTCACCGGCACGAAACAGGCGCAACTCATTCAATCGCTCCTGATCGAACGCCAGGGTGCCGTGTGTGCCGCTGATCTCGAAGCTCAAGTGATTCTTGTAGCCGTGCTTGAGCCAACTGCTGCTGACGGTGCCGCGTGCGCCATTGGCAAAACGCAGCAAGGCATGTACCTGATCATCCACCGCAATCGAACGCCACTCGGTACTGCCAGGGCTGGCCGGGCGTTGGGCGTGGACGGTCTGGCTGTCGGCGCACACCTTGCTCACATCGCCCACCAGGTAACGCGCCATCGCCAGCAGATGACTGCCCAGGTCCGCCAGGGCGCCACCGGCATGCTCCACCTCACAGCGCCAGGACCAGGGCGACGCCGGGTCGGCCATAAAGTCTTCACTGAACTCGCCCTGGAAACTGATGATCTGCCCCAGCTCGCCCGCGTCGATCATCTGTCGCGCCAGGGCGATCATCGGGTTGTGCTGGTAGTTGTAGCCGACCCGCGTCACCACTCCAGCCTCGTAGGCGGCGAGGCGCATGGCGTCGGCTTGCTGCAGGCTGGTCGCCAGGGGTTTTTCGCAATACACCGCCTTGCCCGCCGCCAGTGCGGCCATGGCCATGGGGTAGTGCAGGTGGTTGGGGGTGGTGATAGCGACCAGGTCCACGTGCGGGTTATCAATCAATTGTTGCCAGTCGCCATGGGCCTGGGCAAAGCCCCAGGCGCTGGCGCAACGTTGCGCGCGCTTGGTATCGGCATCGGCCAGGGCCGCCAGCGTCAGGTTGAAGGGAAGCTCAAACACCGCACGGGCGTTATTGAACGCCAGTGCGTGGGCACGGCCCATGAAGCCTGTACCGATCAGGCCGATTCCGAGTGAGCGCATGGCGGTGGTCCTTTTGAATTATTGTTTCAGGAGCGCAATTAATAGAATAAAAATTCCCAATGATCAATATATGGAATAAAAATATCGCCTAGCGGATGCGGGCAACTCATCATTTCAGCGAATGCAGCTATATTCAGCGCGAGGGCAAAAGGCCTTTAGTTAACAAAAGATAACGTAGCGCCGATTGTCAGACGATTCGAAAGCCCGATAGGATGGCCCCTGCTTCCTCAAGGGGCTCTAGATTGCAGGTTTGCGCACTGCGAACACCCTGGAAGGTGTTACGACCTAACAATAATAAATGGGAGAAAGGTCTATGAGTGAGCCTGTCATGGGTGTGGGTTTTTGCCGCCCGCTCGCGTCGCGCAAGGTCGCGGTGCTGGCTACAGCGCTCTCGCTGCTGGGGGTTGTCGCGTTATCGACGGCTGCCCAGGCTGCAACCGACGCCGCAGAACCTGCGGCATTTGCCATTGAATCGCCAAGGGCCGAAAAAGGCCTGATGATCGACGTCGTGCAGGCCGGCAAGCGCCTGGTGGCGGTCGGTGATCGCGGGCATATCCTCTATTCCGATGATCAGGGCGCTACCTGGGTGCAGGCCAAGGTGCCGACCCGGCAATTGCTCACGGCGGTGTTTTTTATCGACGACCAGCATGGCTGGGCGGTCGGGCATGACGCCAAGATCCTCGCCAGCAGCGATGCCGGGGCCACCTGGAGCGAGCAGTTCAAGGACCTCAGCCGCGAAGCACCGCTGCTGGACGTGTTGTTCAACGACCCCAACCACGGCTTTGCCGTGGGCGCCTACGGTGCGCTGATCGAGACCACCGACGCCGGCAAGACCTGGGAGGATGTCAGCGACCGCCTCGACAACGAAGACCAGTACCATCTCAACGCCATTGCCCGGGTCAAGGATGCCGGCCTGTTTATCGTCGGCGAGCAGGGCAGCATGTTCCGCTCCAGCGACGAGGGGCAGACCTGGGAAAAACTCGAAGGCCCTTACGAGGGCTCGCTGTTTGGCGTGATCGGCACCGCCCAGCCCAAGACCCTGTTGGCCTACGGTTTGCGCGGCAATCTGTTCCGTTCCACCGATTTTGGCGACACCTGGGAGCCAGTGGCGCTCAAGGCCGCCCGTGGCGCCCTGGAGTTCGGCCTGTCGGGCGCGACCTTGCTCGACGACGGCACCCTGGTGGTGGTGGGTAACGGCGGCAGCGTGGTGGTCAGCCACGACGATGGCCTGACGTTCAGCGTATTCAATCGCCCGGACCGCATTTCACTCTCGGCAGTGACGGCGGCGGGCAATGGCGACTTGATTCTGGTGGGGCAGGGTGGCGTGCGCGTCGCCGAGCCAACCGGCGCCGAACGCAAAAAACAATAAGAAGGCGGGGACAGAATGAGCAGTCATCACAACGATAAAGCGACCTTTCTTGAGCGCCTGATCTTCAATAACCGCCCGGCAGTGATCGTCATCTGCCTGCTGGTGAGCATTTTCCTGTTCTGGCAGGCGACGTTGATTCGCCCGTCCACCAGCTTCGAAAAAATGATCCCCCTGCAACACCCCTTCATCGAAAAGATGATGGAGCACCGCAACGACCTGGCGAACCTGGGCAACACCGTGCGCATCTCGGTGGAGGCCAAGGACGGTGACATCTTCTCCAAGGAGTACATGGAGACCCTGCGCCAGATCAACGACGAAGTGTTCTACATCTCCGGTGTCGACCGCTCCGGCCTCAAGTCCCTGTGGAGCCCCAGCGTACGCTGGACCGAAGTGACCGAGGAGGGCTTTGCCGGCGGCGAAGTGATCCCGCAGAGCTACAACGGCTCGCCGGAAAGCCTCGACCAGTTGCGCAACAACGTGCTCAAGTCCGGCCAGGTCGGGCGCCTGGTGGCCAACGACTTCAAGTCGAGCATCGTCGATATCCCGCTGCTGGAGTCCTACCCGGACCCGCAGGACCAGGGCAAGTTGCTGGCCCTGGACTACCAGAAGTTTTCCCACGAACTGGAAGACAAGATCCGCACCAAGTTCCAGGAGCAGAACCCCAACGTCCAGATCCATATCGTCGGGTTCGCCAAGAAGGTCGGCGACCTGATCGACGGCTTGATCATGGTGGTGCTGTTCTTCGGTGTCGCGTTCGTGATCACCCTGGTGCTGCTGCTGTGGTTCACCAACTGCGTGCGCAGCACCATCGCAGTGTTGATCACCACGCTGGTGGCGGTGGTCTGGCAACTGGGCTTGATGCACTTTTTCGGGTTCGGCCTGGACCCGTACTCGATGCTGGTGCCGTTCCTGATCTTCGCCATCGGTATTTCCCACGGCGTGCAGAAGATCAACGGCATCGCCCTGCAATCCAGTGAGGCCGACAACGCCCTGACGGCGGCCCGCCGCACGTTCCGGCAACTGTTCCTGCCGGGGATGATCGCGATTCTCGCGGATGCGGTGGGCTTTATCACCCTGCTGATCATCGACATCGGCGTGATCCGTGAACTGGCCATCGGCGCCTCCATCGGTGTGGCAGTGATCGTGTTCACCAACCTGATCCTGCTGCCGGTCGCGATCTCCTATGTGGGCATCAGCAAACGCGCGATTGCCAAGAGCAAAAAGGACGCCAACCGCGACCATCCGTTCTGGCGCCTGTTGTCGAACTTCGCCAGCCCGAAAGTCGCGCCGATCTCCGTCGCCCTGGCCGTGATCGCCTTTGGTGGCGGCCTGTGGTACAGCCAGAACCTGAAGATCGGCGACCTCGACCAGGGCGCCCCGGAACTGCGCCCGGATTCGCGCTACAACAAAGACAATAACTTCATCATCAGCAACTACTCCACCAGCTCCGATGTACTGGTGGTGATGGTCAAGACCAAGGCAGAAGGCTGCTCGCGCTACGAAGCCATGGCGCCCATCGACCAGTTGATGTGGAAGATGCAGAACACCGAGGGGGTGCAGTCGGCGATCTCCCTGGTGACCGTGTCCAAGCAGATGATCAAGGGCATGAACGAGGGCAACCTGAAATGGGAAACCCTGTCGCGTAACCCGGATGTGTTGAATAACTCCATCGCCCGTGCCGATGGCCTGTACAACAACAATTGCTCCCTGGCGCCGGTGCTGGTGTTCCTCAACGACCACAAGGCCGAGACCCTCGACCGTGCGGTGCATGCGGTGCAGGACTTCGCCAAGGAAAACAACAAGGAAGGCCTGGAGTTCATCCTCGCCGCCGGCAACGCCGGGATCGAAGCGGCCACCAACGAAGTGATCAAGGAAGCCGAGCTGACCATCCTGATCCTGGTCTACCTGTGCGTGGCGACCATGTGCATGATCACCTTCCGCTCCTGGGCGGCGACCCTGTGCATCGTGCTGCCGCTGGTACTGACCTCGGTGCTGGGCAACGCGCTGATGGCGTTCATGGGTATCGGCGTCAAGGTCGCGACCCTGCCGGTGGTGGCGCTGGGGGTGGGGATTGGCGTGGACTACGGCATCTACATCTACAGCCGCCTGGAAAGCTTCCTGCGCGCCGGTCTGCCGTTGCAGGAAGCCTATTACCAGACCCTCAAATCCACCGGTAAAGCCGTACTGTTCACCGGCCTGTGCCTGGCGATCGGCGTGTGCACCTGGATCTTCTCGGCTATCAAGTTCCAGGCCGATATGGGCCTGATGCTGACCTTCATGCTGCTGTGGAACATGTTCGGTGCACTGTGGCTGCTGCCGGCACTGGCGCGGTTCCTGATCAAACCGGAGAAACTGGCGGGGCAGAAGGGCAACTCCTTGTTCGCCCACTGACCCAAGAAGCCCCCCCTGTGGCGAGCGGGCAATTCCGCTCGCCACAGCCGGTCAGGGAGCCAGCGGCAGGAACCAGCGCTGCACCAACGCCTTGCCGATCAACCCGCGATGGACATCCACGACTGCCTGGGGGCTTTGCGCCCTGGCCAGTTGCGAGTAGTAACTCTGCTTGCGCTGCTCCCGGGTTTTCAGGTGGGCCGCGGTATACAGTTCCTTGGGCGTATCGGCCGCCGGGTAGTGCAAGTGCGCATACCACAACGGATAGCCGCCCTGGTCGTTCACCGCATACTCCTGGACAAAATCCCGACGCTCGCCACTCAGTTGGATACGCTCCCCCAGCAACCCTATGTTGGCGCGCTTCTGTTCGATCAGGTACTCGAGGTTGCCGTGGGTCGGGGGCAGGTCCAGGCACAGCTGGGTACGCAGCGCCAGGCCTTGCGCACTCAAGCGCAACGCCGCCTGGCGCATGTTGTTAACCAGGGTTTGATCCGCTGACGTACGCGCCTCGGCGGGTTGGGCCTGAATCGCCAGATGCAGTTCGTTGGCCAGTCTGTCGTAACGCACCGCTTCAAATTGCAGCACTTCCTGCACTTCTTGCGGGTGCCGGGAGATTCTCCGGTATTGCTCGCCACGGCGCAGGTGTTCTTCGAGCATGGCCAGCAGCTTGCGGGCTTCACCCTTGACCAGGCTCAGACTGCGCGGTGCTGGCGCAGAGGCCGGTGGTCGCGACTCCTTGTATTCGATCCACTGGTCCCCCCGTTGTGAATACATGGCCAGCAGTTGGTCACTGACCTGGGAGCGAACCTCCACCGTTTCCACCGAGCCCACTGGCTTGACCTCACCGATAAAGGTGCCCTTTTTCGGGGTACGGATCACTTTTTTCAGAGGCTTGCCGATCATTGCCGGGCTGCGTCGGCTCGGGCGCCTGGGGGGCTGGGCGACGGGCTTGATTTCGCCGGCCAGTTGCTTGGCGGCGTCCTGGTACAGTCCCTCTACCAGCGTGACCAGCTTGGCAAAATATTCGCTGTCCAGCTCATCGGCATTGACGATACCCAGCCCCTGCAACGAATCCAGGCCCCGGCCATAGTGTTCCACCAGGCTTTCCAGCACGCTCACGCGGTCCTCGGCCGTCAGTTCCAGGTCGTTCAGCTCACTGTGGGTACGCAAGTGTTCCTGCAGGGGCTCAAGGATGTCGATCAGTACATCGACCAGTGGATGATCCGGGTACTTGTGGGTCATCAGTTCGTAGTTGCGCATCAGCAGATCCTTGACGGCCAGGGCGCTGATTTCCTGCGGACGGTCCCAGGTCAGACGGTTGTAGTATTCGCTGCC
Organism: Pseudomonas sp. WS 5411; assembly: GCF_012985595.1. Classification (NCBI taxonomy): domain Bacteria; kingdom Pseudomonadati; phylum Pseudomonadota; class Gammaproteobacteria; order Pseudomonadales; family Pseudomonadaceae; genus Pseudomonas; species Pseudomonas sp. WS 5411. The sequence continues at coordinate 99,677 of NZ_JAARMC010000014.1, read as the reverse complement.
GGCGGTGCCCAGGTTGAACAGTTGGTCCAGGTAGCGGTCGCGCAGCTCCAGCCAGTGGATCGAACGCTCATTGATGGCAATCATTTCGCGGATGAACCGCTGGTAAGCCGCAAAGTCACTGAGCACAGCCTCGGCCAGGCGTGTGCTTCGGGACGTGAAGTGACTGTTGTTGCGGTACAGCGCACCGCGATCTTTCTCGGCCACCACCACATGCTTGCGCGTATTGTTGACGATGTTTTCCAGCAAGCTCGCCACCGATTCGGGTGGCAAGGCAATCCCCAGCTCGCTGCGTTCTTTCAGGCTGTCCAACTGCTGCTGGTATTCCAATGTCTGTTCCTGCAGGGCCGTATCGAAGCGCTGGCGACTGTCAGCCTGTTGCGCTTCGCTGAAGCGTGGGTCTTCGGCGGTCCTGGTCATCACCCCCAGGAAAATCTCGATCCGGTTTTGCCGGGCCACCTGACCCTGGATGAACTGTTCGTAAGAACGCTTCAGTTGGCTGACCCGTTCAGCCCGTCGCTGACGTTCGGCGGCGATTCGCCTGGGGGGCATGCCACCGCGCAGGCGCAGGCGGGTGTCTACCGACCACACGCCGTTGGCATCGCTGCGCAGGTAAGGGCCGCTGCGGTTGGGGTCGCCAGGGGCGACGACCCTGATGTCGCCCTCCGGCTCCAGGCTCACTTGCAACCACTCGCCGTTCGCCTCGGCGTGCCAAATGTTTTCAACCAGGTACAGCCCCCTGCGTGGCCCATTCAGCACGGGGCGGGGCAGGGGCGTCGGCCGGATGGCCTTGAAGCTGCTCAGCCGCACGCGCTGGGCTGGCGTCAGGCGTTGACGGGTCTGGGCAAAGCTGAAGTCCAGCACATTGCGGCGGGTGTCCGGCAACACACCTGGCAGGGCCACGGCTCCCTCGCGAACCGTCGGCGCCGCGGGCACCGGCCATTGTTCGGCAATACGCGGCGCGAGGGCCGAAGGCAGTGCACGCGCCTTGAGCCCGGCAGCCAGGGGCGGGTAAGACGCGGTCACCTCGGGCGTCGCCTCGAACAGCAGCAGGCCGAGGTTGAGCAGCAGATCGACGGCAGCCAGTTCCCGGGTCTGGCGGTCGGGCGCATCCAGCGCCGGTATGTCCTGGTCCAGGCTGGCCATCAGGGCCATCAACCAGCCGGTGAGCATCGCCCGACCACGCAGCAACGGCAGCAGCAGGTTGCCGAACAACAGGCTGCTGCCTTCCAGCAGTACCCGCCAGCGGCTCTCGCTGTTGGACACCGACTCGCGGTTGGCCTGTTGCACCAAGCCACGGGCGTGGTCGCTGAACAGGTAGCTCATCAGGCGCCCGGTCACCAGGCATTGTTGTAATTCATCGTTGATGCCATCGCTGGACAGGCGCGCCGGCACCGGCTTATTCAGGGGGGCAAATTCATCGCCCTGGCCGAAGCGCAGGTAATGTGGTTCGCGCAAGCCACCGTGGGCATAGATCGGCCGGGCGCTGTCGCTCAGCCAGGTCAGCACACTGTCCTGTAGCTCGCCGGGCTGGGCGATGGCCTCGAACAGCGCCTCGCGGCTGGCGAATTCCAGAAGCGCTTGGGCATACAACGGGCGGTACAGCAGATGAGGGCCGACCTCGGCGTCCCGCGTTTCGATCAAGTACATGTTGCTGACGCTGTCGGGAGAGGCGCCAGGGGCCCGCACCAACGCCAGATGACGGATCACCACCTGGCGGTTATCAACCTGCTGCTCGGCAACATTGCCCTGCATCAGCGCGGCCACCAGGCGCGTGCCCTGGCGGCTTACGCCGGCCTGTTGTTTGAGGCACAACTCCAGCGCCAGCAACGGCAGTTGCGCGGCCTGCTGATCGGCAAACAACGCTTCACGCTGCTGCGCCTCGGGACTGTCGCCCAGCAGGTGCTGCTCCAGCAGGCGGGGGTAGTGCTGGCCGATATCGACCTTTTCAATGAGGCCACCGGCGCCCATCAAATAGTCGGCGGTCAGCCACGACGGCAGCGCCAGGCCATGGCGATGGGTCAGGGTCACGGTGCCGCTGGGGCGGCTGGCCAGGTTGTCGATGGCCATGTCCGTGAGGCTCATGCGCTCGTGGCGGATAATTCCGACGGTGCCCGGATAGCCAGCGGTGACGGCGAAGGTCAGTTGCAGGTCGTCGGGGTGCAGCGCGGCGACAGACGGCGGCGTCGGCAACAGGGAATCGAAGTTCACGGCGTCGTGTTGCAGCGTTTGCAGCAGGGTCTTGACGGTGTAGGTGCGGATATCGTCCAGATCACTGAGGAAGTGGCGCCCGCCGCCGCGCTGTTTGGCGCTGGCCAGCGCCAGGGCATAACGCCGGTAAGTCGCGCGGTCGTCGGCGCTGGCCTGTTGCAGCCAGCTCGGCAGGTGTGGGCGCAGGGTGTCCAGGGCCTGGGGTGGGGCGGCCGGCGAGTCGCGGAAAAACCGGCCGGGATCGGTGAGTTCAGCATACAGCGCCTGCCAGGCGCTGAAGGGCTGGGCCGTGGGCAGGCGCAGGTTGCCCAGGTCTGCCAACTGGCGATTGAGGATCATCGCCGCCTGGTGTTCGAAGATATCGCCGTCGGGCTCGTAGCGCTGGATGAGGATATCGTCGACCTGATATTGGCTGCCCAGGCGCTGGCCGTAGGCCTGGACCAACCCATCCATGGAGGCGAACACTTCAATGCCGCCGCCGGGGCTGCACAGCAGCACCGGCATCTTGCCGTTCACGGCGCGGACCAGCACCAGTTCCGGACTCAGCAGGTGGCTGCTCTGTTCCCCGCTCTTGAGGGTGACTTCCAGGCCATAGGCGAACACCACACCCTGGCCATGGCGGGCGATTCGCGCTTCACGGTCGGGGATGGCCACCAGTTGGTCGATCGCCTCCTGCGCCTGGGCATCCAGGCCTGTGGGGCGAAGGGCGGATACGCGCAAGGTGTCCATCAGCACGTGCGCAAGCCAGCGCCAATGCCCGGCGTCCCAATACTCGGCCAAGGCATTTTGCAGGGCGATGGGCAGGGTCTGGGGCAGTTCGCCAACCAGGCGTGCGATGACCTGCATATTGAGTTGTTCCCCGGTCAAACCGGGCAGTTTCAGACGTTTTGGCGGCTCGTCGGAGAGGTACCAGGGCACGTTGTCCACATCGCTGAAGTCCAGCGCTATGCCACTGGCCAGCGCATCCTGTACCACTGGCATAAATGGCTGTAACAGCCAGCTGCGGCGTTGCGGCCGGGCCAGGCGCGTGCGACTCAGGTCTATCGTCAGCGTTGGGTACTGGGCGCCGATGGCCGCGGCGAGTTGTTGGCGGATCACCGTTTCCAGCGCGGGGCGATCAGCAAATCGAGCGCTCACGGCATGGGCGATGGAGGAGGGGGTGAGGTTTTGCATAAACATCCTTTTTATTGGCAGTAGATGCCTTCATGGCGGGGTTTTAGGCGGGCAACAGGCTGAGAAACAGGCGTTGGTCAAACGGCGCGGTGATCGGGTGGTACAGGTCTCGCACGATGGCCTGGCTGTCTGCACCGGCCTGGGCGATCAAGTCCCGCAGGGTCACAAAGCGCTGTTCGGGGCGCTTGAGATGGGCGGCGGTGTAGGCACTGGGCAAACTGTCGGCCTGGCTGTAGTGGAAGTGGGCGTACCACAGCACCGTGAGGCTGTTTTTCTCGCGCACGGCGAACTCCGACACGTAGTCCCTGGACGCGGTACGTTGGGCGCCGTGGACCAGGCCGATATCAATCGCGCCGTGGCTACGCAGGAACTCAATGTGTTCCTGGCGCGGGCGCTGGGCCTTGTAGCCCTCGATGCACTGCTGCGTGCCTTGGCAGCGCAAGTCGCTGGCGCGCCGGCGCAAGCGTTCCACGGTCTGCGGCATGTCCGGTTTGTCCCCATGGTGGTTGGCCAACTCGGTCGCGACCGTTTCGAGGCGCTCGGCCTGGTGCGCGAGCATGTCGCGCCAGTCTTGCGGGTTGAGTTCATCGCGGCGTGTCGGGTCGCTGAGCTTCTTTTTCTGGAATTCGATAGAGCGCTCGATACCGGGCACCTCTTCCAGCAGCCGTTGTGCCTGGGTGCGCAAGGTCGCCAGGGACGGCGCCGGTGATGGCTCGACCGGCGCGGTGGGCTGGGCGTCGACAATCTCTACCCAGCCCTCATTGGGATGCTCCATAAAGCGCCCGCTGACCTGCTGGGTAATCGGGTTACGGGTCACGATGGTGGGGAAGGGGATGTCGCTTTGCGCGGGTTCCAACTCGCCGACCAGGGCACCCTTGTCCCGTGATTTGAATACGCGTTTGGTTCGCGACGTCGTGCGTACCGGTTTAAACGGCGTCGGTTGTGGCGGCAGGAATTCATCCTCGCGCAACAGGGCCGCCAGATCCGTCTCGGCGCTGTCACGGGAGGTGTGCAGGCGCTCGATCAGCAGCGGCATATACCTTGGGTGTGCCAGGGGCGAGTCCAGTTCCAGCAGGCTCTGGTAAATCTGCAGTCGGCGGCGGTAATGTTTGATCAGGTTGCTCAGCACGGCCTTGCGCTCGGCTGGGGTGAAGCCTTCGGTGGTCAGTAGCTCCAGGTGTGAGTCTTCCAGAGGCGACAGCGAGGATTGCAGGTGGTCATGGCGCGCCAGGAAGTAGTGTTCCTGGGGCGTGGTGGCCGGGATCGTCTGGTCGATGCTCAACTCGGTCAGCACATCCAGGGATTCGAGGGTGGCGTTGAGGCGGTTGTAGAACCGGCGCTTGGGGTGACCATTGAGGTACTTGAGGCGTTGCGCGGGGCCGGTCTTCAAGCGTGCGGCCATTTCCTCCAGGGTGTTCTCAATGGCAGTCATCGCCTGGGCGTGGCGCTCGGAAACCGCAAAGTTGGTCTCCAGCAGATCCTTGACATAGCGCATCGCCCCGACATCGTGGGCTGCGCCTTGCAGTTCGATCAGCGACTCGCCCTGTTCGGAAATGAATGTTGCCAGGTAGAGGGATGACAACTGGCTGACGCGGATTTCATCGGTGGCCAGAATCGACTGATATTGCTCGATGCACTGCCCTTCGTAGTCGAAGCGACTGTCCACTTCTTTCATTTGGCCATAGGCCGTGATCAGCTCGCGCCGCTGTTGCAGCAATTCGGCGGCGGCCTGATCGAAGCGCTCCTGAAAAAGCTGGAAGGCGGTCCTGGTCCGGGAGCGTTGGGCGACTTTGTCGCGGTGCTCGGCTATCAGCGCCGGGTCGTCCGGTTTGCTGCGCAAGCTTAGGCGCGTTTTGCCCAAGGCGTTATGCGCTTGCTCGAACTTCAAGCGGGCGGCATCCAGCACCTGGTCGATCGGTTGCAGGCGCTTGATCAGGACGCTGATCTGATCACCGATGCGATTAATTTCCTCCGACACCTGGCTGCGTTGCTGATCGATTTGCGCCAGCTTGGCCTTGAGCCGGTTCTTCGGCCCGCCACCGCGCAGTTTCAGGCCCAGGTCCAGGCTCCAGCGACCCTGGGCATTGCGTGTCAGCTGGAAGCCGGGGTGCTGCGGTTTGTGCGGATGAACCAGGAACACTTGGCCCAGGTCCGGCAGGACATTCACGCGAAACAGCAGGCCGGCCACCGAGGCATGCCACTGCTGATCAATGCGGTACAGGCCCTTGAAGGCACCGATGCTCACCGGTAAGGGCGGCGGCACCGGCCAGGGTACATGCAGTTCGTGCAGGGCCTCCAGCAGGCGCTGGCGACTGCTGTCCCGCGCGTTGGAGTGGATAAAGTCCACCAGGGTCTGGTCGCCGGCCGGTGGCTCGGCGGGCAGGCCCACCGTGCCTTGTTCGATCACTGTCGGCGGGTGGGCCGTCGTCGCCGGGCGGCGCAGTGCCGCGAGGGTCAGCGCCAAGGCCGGCTCGGTGGTGTGCGCCGCCTGCTCAAGGGTAGGGGTGGGCCGGGAGGCCACGTGCAACAGAATCAGGCCGATGTTGAGCAGCACATCGACCCAGGCCAGTTCCCGCGCAGCGGCGTCATTGCCTTGCAGGGCGAGAATATCGTGGCGCAGGCTGACCGCCAGTTGTGCCATCCAGCCCGCCGCCATTGCCGGCCCGCGCAGCAGCGGCAGCAGAGCGTTAAACAGCAGCCAGCCACCTTCCAGCAGCACTTTCCAGCGGCTTTCGGCATTGGACACCGAGTCCCGGTCTGCCAGGTCCACCAGTGCCCGGGCATTGCTGCCGTACAGGTATTGGGTCAGGTTGCCCGTGGCCAGTGCCTGCGCCAGGGAACCGGGGATTTCGCCGCCATGGCTGTCCTGCGCCAACTGGGCGGGCGGTGGGGCAGGCCATTGCACGCTGTCGTCACCCTGGCCGAAGCGCAGGATATGTGGGCTGTGAAAGCCATTATGGCTGTAGATCGGCCGGGCCTTGTCCGTCATCCAGGACAATACGCTGTCTTGTAGCGCGCCGGGTTGTGCGATGGCGTCGAACAGGGCCGCACGGCTGCTGAATTGCTGCAGCGCGTCCTGGTACAACGGGCGGTAGAGAATCGGCGGCCCGGCGTCGCTAGCGCGCGGTTCGATGATAAACATGTTGCTGACGATATCCGGCACGGCACCGGGCTTATGGGCGAAGGCCAGAGGGCGGATCACGATGTCCTGGGCATCCACCACCCGCCCCGACAGGTTGCTGTGCAGTACCGCCTTGACGTAGCGATAACCCAGGAAGGTAAACCCCTGTTGCCCGCGAATCGCCAACTCCAGGGCTTGGCGCGGCAACTGTACCGCCAGCTCCTGGCCGAACAGCGCTTCACGCCGACGGGCTTGGGCGGTGTCCCCCAACAGCTGTTCGCGGATTGTCTGCGGGTAGTGCCGGCCGACGTCCACCTGGCGGATCAGCCCTGGGGTGCTATGGAGCAGGCCCTTTCCCCCCAGGACGTAGTCTTCGGTCAGCCACTGCGGAACGTCCGCCCCCGAGGTGTCGCGCAGGGTCAGGCGACCCTGGGGCGCGGCGGCGAGGTTGTTGATCGCCAGTTCGCTCAGGCTCATGGTCTGCTGTGCCAGATAGCCGCTACGCAGGTCTCCCACTGGGACATGGAAGGTCAGCGCCAGGTTGTCCGGCTCCACGCTGGACTCGGGGTGGTCGCGGCGCATCTGCTCGCGCAGGGTGCGGGTGGTGAAGGCTTGCAGGTTTTCGACGCCGCTCAGAAAGGATGCACCGCCGGTTTGCCGTTGCAGGCGCGCCTGGTCCAACAGCCCTTGGCGATAGGCAAAGCGCTGCTCGGCATCGGCTGCCAGCAGCCAGGGGGGCAGCGCCGCCTGCAGGACAGGCTGCAGCGTCGGGTCCGGCGCGGGGGCGGCGATAAACAAGGGCACAGGGTCGCTGGCGTCGGTGACCTGCTGCTCCAGGGCGCGTAGCCCTTCGGTAGCCGGCAAACGGATGGCTTGAAGGTCGTCCAGTTGCTGGTTGAGCAGTAAGGCGGCCTGGGTATCGAAGAGATTGCCATCGGGCTCGTAACGCTTGACCACCAGCGTGTCCGCTTGCAAGCGGCTGGCCAGGCGTTGGCCCCAGGTGTGGGTGAAGGCCTCGATTGAGGCAAAGGGCTCGACATTGCCCGACGCCTGGCACAGCAGGATCTGGGTGCCCTGCACCAACAGCAGGTCGGTGCTTAGCAGGCGGGCTTCGCGGTCCTGGTTGCTCACGCAGGCTTGCAGGCAGTAGGCATGCACGAAACCTGCGGGCGCGGCCTGGCGCTCGCGGCGATCGGGCTCGCCGGTCACGCTATCGAGCATGTTCCGGGCGGGGCCGCTCGGCAGCAGGCTTGCGGTGTTTTTCAGGGTGTCGCACAGCAGGTCGCCAAGCCATTGCCAGCGGCTGACGCCGGTTTCTGCGTCGAGGTTCCAGTAGCTCGTCAGGGCGTGTTGCAAAGCGATAGGCAGGGTAAAGGCGAGGTCCAGAATCACCCGTTCAATGACGGTCATATCCGGCTCGCGGGGGCCATTGGCTTCATAGGTCAGGCGCGACGGCGGTCGTTGGGACAGGAAGCAGCGGCGTTCGTCGATGACCAGGGTCAGGTTCAGGGCCGTGCCCTTGCCCAGGTGATCGAGGACGACGTCGATCAGGCGCTTGAGATCCCAGCCGCGCCGTTGGTTGGGGGTGGCCAGCCTGACCGTAGACACATCCAGGCGCAGCACTGGAAAGTGTTCCAGCAGGCGTTCCTGCAGGTGTTGCTCAAGCACCTGGCGCAAGCCCGGGCGATCGGCGAACTGGCGGGCGACGGCCAGGGCCGGGGTGTTGCTGCGGTGAGTGAACAGCGATGGGCCAGGGGGTGGGGCGGGTAAAGTGTCCGGCATAAAAGATTCCGTTCTGCGCGATGGGGTTCCTCCGCAGAATGGCAAGCCGCTGGGGCCGCAGTGTGGTAGCCGGTTATCGCGACACGACGGCGAACACGGTTTGGCCTATCATCAACGTTTTTCCACTGATGAATGATCCTGATGACTGCTGCCACTCTGCCTACTGCACTCCACACCAGCGACATGCTCGAAATCGATGGCCTGCATGCTTTTGATTTCACCTTCGATGACCGGCAGTTGCTGATCAAGAGCATGGACGGTCGGGCCGAGAAACGTTGGACGTTCAGCATCGCCCAGGTGCAGGCCGCGACGTTTGATGAAGCCTTGCAAAGCTGGACGCTCACCGGTGACTCGGGCGAGCACCGCCTGGTGTGCCTGAGCGCCATCACCGGCAGCAACGAAGACGAGGACGACGAACATGCTGATGCGTAAATTCTGGCCCCTGCTGATGGCCGGCAGTGTCGGTGCGATGTCGGTCCAGGCCGCTACGGCCGATACCTTTGATCTGCTGGTGGGCAGCTACACCGCCGGCACCAGCGAAGGCATCTATCGCCTGCAGTTCGACAGCCGTACCGGCCAGTTCAGCGGCCCGCCGGTGCTGGCGGCCAAGGCGCAGAACCCGTCCTGGCTGACCTTGTCCCCGGACCAGAAACGCCTGTTCGTGGTCAATGAAAACGGCCCGGGCCAGCAGGACGAAGTCGGGCGTGTCAGCAGCTATCGCATTGACCCGGCCAACCACCAACTGACCCTGATCAACCAGGTGCAGAGCCTGGGCAACGAACCCACCCACTCAAGCCTGGCCGCCGATGGGCGTTACCTGTTTGTTGCCAACTACTCGGTGCTGCAAGATCCGGGCGGCAGCCTGGCGGCCCTGCCGGTCGATGCCGAGGGCAGGCTGGCGCCACCGGTGCAACTGAGCGGGCACCCGGCCAGCGGCGTCAACCCCGAGCGCCAGGCGTCCAACCATGTGCATTCGGTGGTGTCGTCGCCGGATGGCAAGTACGTGTTTGTACAGGACCTGGGGGCGGACCGGATTTTTGCCTACCGCTACGACCCCAAGGCCAACCCTGAGCGGCCGCTGACCCCCGCCGATCCGGATTCCGTGCAGTTGCCGCCGGGCAGTGGCCCGCGTCACCTGCTGTTCAGTGCCGATGGCAAGCATGCCTGGCTGACCACCGAGATGAGCGCGCAGGTCGCGGTGTACGACTACCAGGACGGCAAGCTGAGCGAACGCCAACGGGTGGACTTTGCCGCCGGGCAACCGCTGTCGGACAAGGCCGGCGCGGCATTGCACGCCTCCAGCGACGGCAGGTTCCTCTACGTCAGTAACCGTGGCACCGCCAATCAGATCGTGGTGTTCGCCATTGATCCGGCCAACGCACAGCTGAAAGAGATCCAGCGCCGCGCCGTGGACGGCGATCATCCCCGTGAGTTCAGCCTGGATCCGAGCGGCAGGTTCCTGTTGATTGCCAACCAGAAGAGCAACCAGATCGTGGTGATCGAGCGCGATAGCCAGACCGGCCAACTGGGCAAAACGGTACAAAAACTGCCGATTGATGCTCCCAGCGATCTCAAGTTCCTGGTGCGTCAATAAGCCACAGGCCCCGGTGTACGGGGCCTGACTCCTTGTATTAATCCCAGTGATAACGGCTACTGTTTCAAAGCATTTCAGCGAGCCGGAACCCAGGCGTAAGTTTGCTCCAGGGCCTTCACAAGCCATCCAGCCAACTGAACACAAGGGTTACCGCCATGAACTTCAATCTCTTCTCGATCATTGCCGCTTCCGCTGTTTCCGCCACCGTCGCCTTGCCAGCCAGCGCCAGCGTGGAGATCAGCAGCAAAAAATCCAGCACCAGCGCCTACACCCAGAAATACCTGCAACAGAGCGCCAACTTCTACGCCGCCCTGGATCACAAGACCCAGCAGTGAGCAGCACTCGGCTTCAGGTTTTTGCCATCACTGCGGTAAACAACGGCGCCGCCAGAAAACGCTGCAGCCACTGCTGCAAACGTAGATACGGCGTTGTTGCAAACCACTCCCGATCCACATGGGCAAACTGGCGTATGAACGGCATCAGCGCCACGTCCGCCAGGCTCAGGTGATCGGCCAGCAGGTAATCACGTTGCGTCAGCAATCCCTCCAGCTGGCGCAAAAACACCTCGCCTTCGGCGCGATAGTGTTCCATCGGCTGCTCCGGGTAGCGCTCGGCGTATTTGTAGCGATTCAAATGCACCTTGAAGGCCTGGTCATTCTCGCCAATCAATTGCGCCATCAGCCTCTGCGCCGCCGGATCAGCCTCGAGCAGCCAGTCCTCGGGGTCGTTCTGCGCCAACGCCCAGTGCATGATCGCCAGGCTCTCGTCGATCACCTGGCCACCCACACACAACACCGGCACCGTGCCCTTGGGTGACAGCGCCAACATCTCGGCCGGCTTGGCCTTGAGGCTGACCTCGACAATCCGCAGCGCCACCCCTGAATACCGCAGGGCCATTCGCGCGCGCATGGCGTAGGGGCAACGACGGAACGAAAACAGCAGCGTCTCGCTCACTTGACCTCCAGGGTGCTCAGGCCATTGCCCTGGCGCTTGACCTGGATCTGCACCGGTATCCGCTCGTGCATTTCCTGCACATGGGAAATCACCGCCACCTTGCGCCCCTGGGCCTGCAGGCCGTCGAGGGCATCCATCGCCAATTGCAGGGATTCGGGGTCCAGGCTGCCGAAGCCTTCGTCGATAAACAGCGACTCGATCTTCAAGGTGCTGGAGGCCATCGACGCCAGCCCCAGGGCCAGCGCCAGGGAGACCAGGAACGTCTCGCCGCCGGACAGCGAGTGCACCGAGCGCAGTTCATCGCCCATTTCCGTGTCCAGCACCAGCAGGCCGAGCATGCTGCCGCCGCGCTTGAGGCGATAACGGCGTACCAGTTGGCGCAGTTGCACGTTGGCGTGGTGCACCAGCAGGTCGAGGTTGTAGGCCTGGGCGAACTTGCGGAACTTGTCGCCGGTGGCCGAGCCGATCAGCGCATCCAGCCGCGCCCAGCGCTGCCACTCTTCATAGGCCTTGGCGGTGGTGAGTGCCAGGCTCTGGTTGGCGTCCTGGCGTCGCTGGTCTTCGGCTTGTTGGGCGCGCAGTTCGGCGCAGTGTTTCTCGGCGTTGTGCAATTGCTGATTAAGGTCGGCCAGGGCCGCATCCAGCTGTTCGGCGTCGAGGTTGCCGTTGTGCAGGGCCTGGTGGTCCTTGAGGCGTTGCTCGCGCTCTTGTAGCAGGACTTTGGCCTGTTCGATGGCTTTTTCGCTGTGCTGCACCTGCTGGCGCAGCGCGCTGACAGCCGCCTCGTCGAACGCCAGCAGGTGCGCCAGGCCGGCGTCGTCGAGCTGCGGATGCTGGGCGCGCCACTCGCTGATACGGCTGTGCAACGCCTGGAGTTCGCTGTCCAGGGCTTGCTGGCGCTCCTGGCGGGCCTTGAGGTCGGCGGCCAATTGGATCAGTTCGCTGCGGGTGTCCTGCAACTGCTGATTGGCCTGGGTTTCGCTCTGGCGTGCCTGTTCCACCGCCTGCTCAAGGTGCTGCTGCCAGTGCTCGGCACTGCTGTGCTCACCCACCAGGGCGCTGAGTTGTGCCTGGGCGGCCTGCTGTTGGGCGCTCAGCTCAGCCAATTGTTGCTGCAACACGGCCAGCTGTTGTTGGCGATGTTGCTGGCGGTCCTGTTCTTTTTCGAGGGTTTGCTGGCGCTGTTGCTGCTCGGCCAGTTCATCCTTCTGGTAGCCGAGCTGCTCCAGGCGCTGGCTGATCTGTTGGTCCAACAGCATGAACGTGGCCGCGGGCTCCGTGCGCAGGCCTTCGAGGGTCTCGGCCGGTAGCAGGCTGGCGAAAGCATTGAGCTCTTCGTCCAGGCGCTCGCGGTCGCTGGCCAGCTCCCGTTGCTGGTCGATCAACTGCTGGCGGGCCTGTTGGCTGGCATCCTGGGCGGCTTGCAACTGTTGCTGCAGGCGCCCGGCATTTTGTTGCAGGTTGAGCAGGGCGCCCTGGCGCTGTTCGTCCTGGGTGATGCTCTGGCTGAGCTGGCCCAGTTGCTGCGCCAGCCAGGCGCTGCGTTTGTCGCTGTCCTGGTTGAACAGGGTGGCGCTCAACGGATGGGCCTCGAGGCTCGGCGCCAGGGCCTGGCGCTGGCTCGCCAACTGCTCCTGCTGTTGCAGGAACTCCTTCTGCTGGGCGATCAAGCCGCCAACTTCGCCGCGCAGGTCGGTGAGCTTTTCCTTGAGGGTCTCGACGGCGAGCTGTGCAGTGGCCTCTTCGTTTTCATCGTGGCGCGTGAGGCTGTGCAACAAGGCTTCGGGCTGATGGTAAGGATGCTCGACGCTGCCGCACACCGGGCAGGGCTGATCATCCTGCAATTGCCCGCGCAACTCCTCGACACTGGCACTGCGTGCCAGCCGCTGACGCTCCAATAACTGCTTGGTCACGCTCAGGGTCTGCTCGGCCACTGTCAGCTCGGCCTTGGCTTGCAGGCCGGTCTGGTTCAACTGCTCGCGTTGTTGCTGGGCGGTGGCCTGCTTTAGGGCCAACTCCTGTTGTTGCTGGTCCAGCTGCTGCTGGCTGTCCCAGAGCCGCGTCAGGTCTTCGAAGGCCCGTTGCTGCTTGCGATTGTCCTTGAGCAGGCTGTCGAGCAACTGGATCTGCTCGGCCACGGCGTGGGGTTCGGCGCCGGCTTCCTGATACAGCAGGTCCAGGGCTGCGCGCTGCTGAGTCCATTGCTCGCTGACGCGGTTGGCGCGTTCTTCCAGTTGCGGCAGTTCGGCCTGGCCCTTGTTCAGGCGATTGCCGATCAGCATCAGCTGTTGCAGGCGGTCGCGGTAGGCGTTCCAGGCGTCGCTCAAGGGCGCCAGCCCGGCGCTGCGCTCAAGCTGTGCCGCCAGTTGTTGCAGGCGGCTGGCGACCTGCTGTTGCTGGGCGTGCAAGGCATCGAGCGCGGCCTGGCCCTCGGTGCAGGCGGTTTGCCCCAGTTGCAGCTGTTCGTTGCTTTGGGCCAGCTCGCGGGTCAGGCGGGCGAGGCTGCTTTGTTCGTCGAAGGCCTGGCGCAGCAGCGGCACCGCGTCGGTCTGTTGTTGCAGGGCTGCGGCCAAGGCGCTGTGTGCGCTGGCTTGCTGCTGTTGCAACTGCTCCTGGCGCGTGTGCAGGGCGCTTTGTTGTTCAAGGTGCTGGCGGATCTGCACGGCCAGGGGGGCCAGTTGGCCGGTCAATTCGCTGTGCCGCGCGAAATGATGACGCTGCGGTGCCAGTTGCTCCAGGTGGTTCAAGTCCTGGCGCTGCTGGCCTTGGCTGTCCCATTGCTGTTGGGCTTGCTGCAACTGTTCGGCTGCACTGTGCTGGCGCTCTTGCCACTCGCGCAGTTCCTTGAGCCAGGTGTGCTGCAGTTCCAGTTGCTTGAGCTGGGCCTGCTGGGTCTTGAGCTGGTGCTGGGCTGCGCTCAACTGTTGATCCAGCTCGGCGCGGGCCTCGGCCGGCAACGGCGTGACGCCGGTCGCCTGGTCTTGCAGCAGCTTGTGGGCTTCCTTGGCCTCCCGTGCCTTGACGAACGCACGCTGGCCCAACTGGGTGTAGAGCGCGGTGTCGGTGAGCTTTTCCAGCAGTTCGCTGCGCTCGTTGTCGTTGGCCTTGAGAAAGGCGCTGAACTCACTTTGCGCCAGCAGCACGGCGCGGGTGAACTGTTCGAAGTTCAGGCCCAGGGCCAGTTCCAGCTGGGTCTTGTATTCGGTTTTCTGGCTGGCCAGCAGTTGCTCGCTGTCCAGGTCGATCAGGCTTTGCCGGCTGTTCTGCAGCTTGCCGCTGGCCTTGTCGCGGGCACGGTTGGCTTCCCAGCGCGCGCGGTAGCGCCGGCCGCTGACGCCGATAAAGTCCACCTCGGCATACCCGCCGCCGGTACCGCGGCGGATCAGGGTGCGCGGGTCGCCGATGGAGATATCGGTATCGGCATCGGGCATTTTCGCCTGGCCGGTATCGCCCAGGCGTGGCACGGCGCCAAACAGCGCCAGGCACAGGGCGTCGAGCAAGGTACTTTTGCCGGCGCCGGTGGGCCCGGTGATCGCAAACAGGCCGGCACTGGCCAGGGGCTCGGCGGTAAAGTCGATCTCGAATGGCCCGGCCAGGGACGCGAGGTTTTTCAGGCGGATGGCGAGGATCTTCATGGCAGTTGCTCCTCCTGTTGTACTTCCTGGAGCAGCACGGCGAAATCCTTGAGGGTCTGTTCGTCCACGTCATTGCCGTAGCTTTCCTGCCAGGCACGGCTGAACAATTCCTGGGGCGTGAGCTGGTCGAGTTCGATCAACTGCTCTTGGCCATGGTCCTGGCCTGCGCCGCTGCCGGCATACTCGGCGGCGATGCGCACCAGGCGCACGGCCTTGCCCAGCAGGGCGTTTTCCACTTGCTGGCGCAGGTCGGGCTGGGGTTCGTCGAGGCGCACCCGCACCTCCAGCCACGGCTGGCGCTGGGTTTCGGCCAGCAGGTCGACATCGGGCAGCTCCGCCAGTTGCTTGAGGATCTCGGCCAGGGGTGCGGCTTCCAGGCGTTGCAGATGCACGGCGCGGGGGATCAGGCGCGATTCGACGCTGATCAGGGTGTCGCCGTCCAGTTGCACGTCGAGAATCTGGTGTTGATAGCCGATTTCGGAGAACGACAGCGGGATCGGCGAGCCGCAATAACGGATGCGCTCCTCACCATTGACCCGCTGCGGCTTGTGCAAATGGCCGAGGGCGACATAGCTGACACTGGCATCGAACAGACTGGCCGGCAGCGCTTCGGCGTTGCCGATGATCAGGCTGCGCTCGGAGTCTTCCGACACCGAGCCGCCGGCCATATGTGCGTGGCTGATGGCAACCAGCGCCTGGCCCGGCTGGCGCTTGGCGTTGGCCGCCGCGATCAGGCGCTCATGCACCTGGCCGATACCCTTGAGGTAATCGTCGCCCAGCAGTGCGCCAGTGACCTCGGCCGGGCGCAGGAACGGCAGCGCCAGGCACCAGCCGGCCACAGCCCCGGTTTTGTCCGGTAGAGCAATCAGCAAGCGCTCCACATCCAGTTGCCCGTCATCCAGCCACAGCACCCGGCCCAGGGCATGGGTGCGCAAACGCCGCATCAACGGCGCCGGCAGCTCAATGCGCGAGCCGGAGTCGTGGTTGCCGGCGATCATCACAATCGTCAGGTCGGGGTTTTGTTCATGGGCGTTGATGATGAAGTCATACAGACGCTCCTGGGCCTTGAGCGGCGGGTTGACCGTGTCGAAGATATCGCCGGCAATCAACAGCACATCGGGGCAGTGCAGCTTGATCTGGCCCAGCAGCCACTCGAGAAAACAGGCGTGCTCGAAGTCGCGTTCCTGGCCGTGGAGGTTTTGGCCCAGGTGCCAGTCGGAGGTGTGAAACAGACGCAAGGCGAACTCCGTGGGGAATAGAGAAAGGAGGGGAGTTTACCTGTAAATGGTAATGGGGCGCCCAAGATCAACAGCAAAGCCAGAGCGCGAAGCTACGGGGCTTTGTGGGAGCTGGCTTGTCGGTGATGGTGGGTTTGTGTACATATCAGTTGCTGCGGTCACGGCGGCTATTGGTTCCGCCCTTACGGCGGGTCACTTTGGAAAGCCCCAAAGTAAGCAAAGGGCTCTTGCCCCACCACTCGGTGCCTCGCCTAGGCTCGGCATGCCCGCAGTCAGGCATTGCTCCGTGGGCCCGCCGCGATCGGCCATCCCTGGCCGTGTCGCGGCTACCCCGGCATCCATGCCGGGGTACTCACTGCGCAATACCTGCCTGCGGCCATCGTGGTTTAACGGGGCGCCTAAGATCAAAAGCAGAGCAACAGCAACAGCAAAGCCAGAGCGCGAAGCTGCCTTCCCCCCTGTGGGAGCTGGCTTGCCTGCGATGACGGTGTATCAGTCGATAAATATATTGGCTGATACACCGTCATCGCAGGCAAGCCAGCTCCCACAGGTGTATGCGCACGCCTCGACGATCAGGTCGGCTGTCAGGCCGCCTCGCTTTGCTTTTGATCTGAGGCGCCCCGTTAAACCACGCTGGCCGTCATCCGATTTTGATTTGGGGGGTAAACCGGCAGGACGCCGGTTTAGCCGCGCTGGGCCATGGATGGCCCATCGCGGCGGCCCCCCAAATCAATGTCGGATGACGGGCACACCGAGCCTAGGCGAGGTGCCGAGTGGTGGGGCAAGAGCCCTTTGCTTACTTTGGGGCTCTTCCAAAGTGAGCCGCCGTAAGGGCGGAACCAATAGCCGCCATGACCGCAGCAACGGATATGTACACAAACCTAAGAATCACTAAAAAGATGTGTAGATACCTATGCCGCGATGGGGCCAGTGACCCCCCCCAAAAAAAACCTCACTCCACCCGAGTCTCCCCGGTAAACACCAACGTCCCCCGACACTTGCGGCACAAATACCGCCGCCCCTGATTCACCAACCCATGGCGCTGGGCCGAGAACGGGAAGTCACTGTCGGCACACGGGCACCGATAGATATAGCGGGTCACCCGCCGACGCTGAATCTCATAGGTATGGCAGCGATCGGGCGGCAGTTCGTAGACCCCGCGCATGATCAACTGCCATTCCTCGCCATGGGGCTGGATGCGCTCGCCGAACAATTGGTGGGCGATCAGGTGCGCCACTTCGTGGGCCACCGTCTGTTTGAGGAAGTGTTGGCTGTTTTCCCGGTACAACTGGGGATTGAAGCGCAGCAGGTTCTCGTGCAAATGCGCGACACCGGCTTTCTGCCCACGCAGCTTGAGGCTGACCTGGGGGCGTTTGAAGCTTCGTTTGAAAAAGGATTCGGCTTGCAGGAAACAATCTTCGACGCGGGTATTGAGTTGCTCGGGCATGCTGTACATATCTCCAGAGATGTCCAGTATGCCGCATCCAGGGGTGTTTCCGAATCGGTCAGGCGCCGAATGGTCATGCATAACGCAAAAGCCACCTTGCGGTGGCTGTTCCTGCGCTGAAAAGACGGCTAGTTGGTGTAGATCGGACCGACGCCCAGGCCCCAGACAATCACGGTAAACGCCATGATCGCCACCAGGACCACCAGGCCTACCGCCAGCACCGAGCTGGAAAACAGGAAGCCTTCATCGGGGTCGATGCTCATAAAGGTCGGCAGCCCCACATAGAGCAGGTACACCGTGTAGCAGATGGCGGCCGTACCGACGACCATGCCCAGCCACATATGCGGATACAGCGCTGCCAGCCCGCCGATAAACAGGGGCGTGGCGGTATAGGTAGCGAACGCCACGCAGCGCGCCATGCTGGGGTTGGCGTCATAGGTGCGCGCCATCCAATGGATGAAGGCGCCCATTACCGCAACGCCGCCGAGCATCGCCAGGTAGGACATGATGGTCATCCACAGCGCACTTTCCTGGGTCAGCATGACCGGGGAGCGATTGCCGATGACCCAGCCGACCTGGGTGGTGCCGATAAAGGCTGATACGGCGGGGATCGCCGCGAGAATCAGCGTATGGGTGAGGTACATGTGGCCGATGCTTTCTTCTTTATCGCCACGAATTTCCCGCCATTCCTGGTCGGGATGGGTGAAAAGCCCCACGACGTGATGGATCATGCCAGTCACTCCTGTCGTTATTGCCATCGCCCCCCAAGCGGAGCGCCCGCCGGCCAAGTGGCCTGAAAGGTCTGGATATGTGTGCGACCTTATGTCGCAGTATAGGAAGTCATGACCGGAAAAAGTGTGGGGTTTTAGAGCAAATTGCGCTGTAAACACTGGGCTTAATCGCGCCTGGGTCTGTGACGTGGAATGCAGCCCCCTGTGGGAGCTGGCTTGCCTGCGATGGCGGTGGGTCAGCCATGCATTTGTCGACTGACCTACCGCCATCGGGAGCAAGCCCCTCCCACATTGGAACTCGGTCGTTCATATCGTTAAAATACTCGGCTTTTCGTCCCACACCTTTTCGCGGATCCAAGCGCCATGGGCACCCTTACCGTCAATCAGAACAAACTGCAAAAACGCCTGCGGCGCCTGGCCGGTGAGGCTGTCGCTGACTTCAACATGATCGAAGAGGGCGACAAGGTCATGGTCTGCCTGTCCGGCGGCAAAGACAGCTACACCATGCTGGACGTGCTGCTGCACCTGCAAAAGGTCGCGCCGATCAAATTCGACATAGTGGCGGTCAACATGGACCAGAAGCAGCCCGGGTTCCCCGAGGACGTGCTGCCGGCCTACCTCAAGACCCTGGGCATCGAGTACCACATCGTCGAGAAAGACACCTATTCGGTGGTCAAGGAGCTGATTCCGGAAGGCAAGACCACCTGCTCGCTGTGTTCGCGCCTGCGCCGTGGCACGCTGTACACCTTTGCCGATGAAATCGGTGCGACCAAGATGGCCCTGGGTCATCACCGCGATGACATCGTCGAGACCTTCTTCCTCAATATGTTCTTCAACGGCTCCCTCAAGGCCATGCCGCCCAAGCTGCGCGCCGACGACGGGCGCAACGTGGTGATCCGCCCGCTGGCGTATTGCAACGAGAAGGACATCCAGGCCTACTCCGACTTCAAGCAATTCCCGATCATCCCCTGCAACCTCTGCGGCTCCCAGGAGAACCTGCAGCGCCAGGTGGTCAAGGACATGCTCCAGGAGTGGGAGCGCAAGACGCCGGGGCGTACCGAAAGCATTTTCCGCAGCCTGCAGAACGTGATCCCCTCGCAGTTGGCCGACCGCAACCTGTTTGACTTCACCAGCCTGCGCATCGACGAAACCGCGGCTTCGCGCTTCGTCAACATTGTGAACCTCTGAGCCTTTTCCAGGCTCTGACAGACGGCGCTGATGGGCGCCGTTTTCATTTCAACCCGTAGGAGAGGGCATGCGCGATTACAAATGGCTGCACGAATACTGTCTGAACCGCTTTGGTTCGGCAGCCGAGCTGGAAGCCCACCTGCCCGTGCCCAAGACCCCGGCGCAACTGCGCCAGATCAGCGACGACCGCTACCTGTCGACCCTGTCGCTGCGGGTGTTCCGCGCCGGGCTCAAGCACAGTGTGGTGGACGCCAAATGGCCGGCGTTCGAGCAGGTGTTCTTCGGCTTCGATCCCGAGAAAGTCGTGCTGATGGGCGCCGAGCACCTTGAGCGCCTGATGCAGGACACGCGGATCATCCGCCACCTGGGCAAGCTCAAGAGCGTGCCGCGCAATGCGCAGATGATTCTCGACGTCGAGCAGGAAAAGGGCAGCTTCGCGGCATTGATCGCCGACTGGCCGGTGACCGACATCGTCGGCTTGTGGAAATACCTGAGCAAGCACGGCCACCAGTTGGGCGGGTTGTCGGCACCGCGCTTCTTGCGCATGGTCGGCAAGGACACGTTTGTGCCGAGTTATGACGTGGTTGCGGCATTGAATGCGCAGGAGATTGTCGACAAGGCCCCCACCAGCCTGCGGGACCTGGCGACGGTGCAGGCGGCGTTCAACCAGTGGCATGCCGAGAGTGGGCGGCCGATGTGCCAGTTGTCGATGATGCTGGCGTTTACCGTCAACCATTGAGACCGCGATGGGGCCTGATCGGCCCCACATAACCCTCAGGCTGGCTGACCTTCCCCCGCCAACCGCCGATTCAGCTGGAACCGCCAGCGCACATACAGCAGCGCCGTGCAGAACACCGCCAGGCTTGCCAGCATCTCCAGCACGCCAAACCACTGGCGGTTCGGGTCATAGGCCGCCAGGGCGCCCTTGATGAAATACAGGTTCACCACAAAACACATCCACGAATGCCCGCGCGCACTGCCCATCAGCATACCCGGCGCGAGGATCAGCAGCGGCACCAGTTCGATCAGCAGAATGACCCAGGGCCGTGCACCATGCAGGTCGGCGATCAGCAGGTAATACACGCAGAGCAACCCCACCAGGCCGAAAAACGCCAGCAGGCTCAAGGCCCGTGCCACTTTGACCCGGGGCTCCAGCCAGGCCTGGGCCGGCAGGACTTTAGGCTTCTTGGCCACGGCCACTCTCCAGTTTCGCCGCAGTCTTCGCCAGGCGCAGGCCCAGGGCACGGCACAGGGCGATTTCATGGGGGTCCAGGGCACGTTTGCCATCGGCGCCGGAATGGTGGCTGGCGCCGTAGGGCGTACCGCCGCCCTGGGTGTCGAGCAGGGCCTGTTCGCTGTAGGGCAGGCCGGTGATCAGCATGCCGTGGTGCAGCAACGGCAGCAGCATCGACATCAAGGTGGTTTCCTGGCCGCCGTGCAGGCTGGCGGTCGAGGTGAAGACCCCGGCCGGCTTGCCGACGAGGGCGCCGGTCAGCCACAGGTTGCTGGTGCCGTCGAGAAAGTACTTCAAGGGCGCGGCCATGTTGCCAAAGCGCGTCGGGCTGCCCAGGGCCAGGCCCGAACAGTTCTTCAGATCGTCGAGGCTGGCATACAGCGCGCCTTCGGCCGGGATGCTCGGGGCGATGGCTTCGCACTCGCTGGAGATCGCCGGCACGGTGCGCAGGCGCGCTTCCAGGCCGCCTTGCTCGATGCCTCGGGCAATCTGCCGGGCCATTTCACTGACCGAGCCGTTGCGGCTGTAATACAGCACCAGGATGTAGGGCGCGCTCACGGCAGAAGCTCCAGGATGTTTTCCGGCGGCCGGCCAATCACGGCCTTGTCGGCAGTGGCCAGGATCGGCCGTTCCATCAGCTTGGGATGGGCGGCGATGGCGGCAATCAATTGCGCCTCGCTGAGGCTGGCGTCGGCCAGGTTGAGGGTCTTGTATTCGTCTTCGCCGGTGCGCAGCAATTGCCGGGCGCTGATCCCCAGCTTGCCGAGCAGGGCTTCAAGCTGCGTGGCGTCCAGCGGGGTTTCCAGGTAGCGCACCACGTTCGGCGTGAGGCCACGGGCTTGCAGCAGTTCGAGCGCACCGCGGGATTTCGAGCAGCGCGGGTTGTGATAAAGCGTCAGATCGGTCATGTGCGGGTCGCATCTTGCGTAAGGTGGCGGGTATTCTACCTGCGCTGCGGCGTGTCCTTAAACCGTAAGAGGCGATCGGCCGCAGCCCACGTTCATTTTTGCTAAGGATTACCCCATGACACGGCGACTGATAGGCGCACTGGCAGTTATCACCACACTCCTGCTCAGCGGCTGCGGCAATGATTATGGCGTTGACCAATACGGCCAGAAAGTCGCGTCCGAGCGCGTCGACAAACAATGGTTGGTGATCAATTACTGGGCCGAATGGTGCGGCCCGTGCCGCATCGAAATCCCCGAGCTCAACGCCCTGGCCGAGCAGCTCAAGGGCCAGCCGGTCAGCGTGTTCGGCGTCAACTTCGATAATGTGCAGGGCGAAGAGCTCAAGAGCGCCAGCGAGAAGCTGGGCATCAAGTTCACGGTACTGGCACAGAACCCCGAGGCGATTTTTGATATCCCGCGCAGCGAAGCGTTGCCGGTGACCTACATCATTGATGACAAGGGCAAGGTGCGGGCGCAGATGTTGGGCGAGCAGACGGCGGCGGGGGTATTGGCCAAGCTCAAGGAACTGCGCGGCTAAACGGTTGCTCGCTGGCGATTGCGGTATGCCCGGCACACCGCAATCGTCAACGGATCAGCCTTCTTCCAGCCACAAACGCAGTGGCTTGCCCTCGGCAGGCCAGAAACGGGTCTGCTCGATGGGCGAGATGTCCCAGCGCTGCACGGTTTCCAGGGCCTTGAAGAAGCGCTGTTCCTGCTCCATCAGGGCTTCGGCACACAGCTTGCGGGTGCTGCCGATCTTGCCGAAGCTGAGTTTGTCACCCTCCAGGCTGTACGGCGCGAACCAGTGGTTGCAGCCGCCATTGCCATAGGCCCGGCCATCGGCACCGAGGGTCACGGTCAGGTGGGCGTAATCCATCAGGGGCCGTTCGCCGATCCACTCCACGATGTAGCTGTGATCCTGCTTGAGCTTGACCTCGTCGCTGGCGCAGCCGGCAAGGCCTGCGCCCAGCACTGCGATCATCAGCAGGCTCTTCATGGCGCGGCCTGCTGGCATTTCGGGCAACGGTGCTTGTCGCCGACGGTGGCCCAGCCCAACTCGGCAATGCGCGCAGTGGCGGCCGGTTGCAACGGTTCCTTGGTCAACTTGGTTTCCACCGCGAACTCAAACTCCAGCACGGCGTCGCAGCTGTCGCAATTGACCTTCCAGGTGTGAATCTCCAGCTCGCCGAACTTCGGCCCTTGCGCCATGGCAACCCATTGCCCGGCCGGGCGGATGGAGTAGCGCGCATCGCCTTCGACGGTCAGGCGCATCGACAGGGTCTTGCTGCCGCGCAAAGTGACGATCAGCACGTCGCCATGCTTGATCGAGCCACCATTGCCGGTGACTTGATAACGACCGGGCACCAGGGCGCGGCATTCGATCAGGGTGTGTTGTGGGCTCAGCAAACTGAAGCGGAAATCGTGTTCGGCCATGGATCCTCCAAATAGGCGCGGCATCCTATCACGCTCGCCTGTTCACCATGCGCGCGGTAGATGACCGTTGATCATCCCTGTACCAGGTTTTGCGCCTGGCCGTTGGCCCAGGCCTGGATGTTGGCCAGGGTGGTCCCGGCAATCGCCGCCAGGGCCTCGCGTGTGAGGAATGCCTGGTGCGCGGTAATGATCACGTTGGGGAAGGTCAGCAGGCGTGCTAGCACGTCGTCCTGCAAGGGCAGGTCCGAACGGTCTTCAAAAAACAGCTGGGCCTCTTCTTCGTACACATCCAGGCCCAGGTAGCCCAGCTGTCCATCCTTGAGCGCTTCGATCAATGCAGGGGTGTCCACCAGGCCGCCGCGCCCGGTGTTGATCAGCATCGCTCCCGGCTGCATATGGGCCAGGGATTGCGCATTGATCAGGTGCTTGCTGTCGGCGGTCAGCGGGCAGTGCAGGCTGATGATTTGTGCCTCGGCCAACAAATGGGGCAGGCTGACATAGCGCGCGCCAAGGGCTTCGACCTGCGGATTGGGGTAGGGATCGTATGCCAGCAAGCTGCAGCCAAAGCCGGCCATGATCTTGGCAAAGGTCGCGCCGATCTGCCCGGTCCCCACCACACCCACGGTCTTGCCCACCAGGTCGAAGCCGGTCAGGCCGTGCAGGCTGAAGTCGCCGTCGCGGGTACGGTTGTAGGCGCGGTGCAGGCGGCGGTTGAGGGCCAGCACCAGGGCCACGGCATGTTCGGCCACTGCATGGGGCGAGTACGCGGGCACCCGCACGATGGTCAGACCCAGGCGCTTGGCGGCGGCCAGGTCCACATGGTTGTAGCCGGCCGAGCGCAGGGCAATCAGTTGTGTGCCGCCGGCCGCGAGGTGTTCGAGCACCGGGGCGCTGAGGTCGTCGTTGATAAAGGCACAGACCACTTCGTGCTTATCGGCCAGGGCCACGGTGTCGAGGTTCAGGCGTGCCGGTTGGAACTGCAACTCCATGCCCGCGGGCAAGGGTTCGGCGAGAAAGCTGTCGCGGTCATAGGTCTGGCTGCTGAAGAGGATGATGCGCATCAAGGGGCTCCCTGCAAAATAGCGTGTGGTGACACAAAACCTGTGGGCGCCGGCTTACCGGCGCCCACAGGAGATGTTGCCCGTCATTGGCGTTGGGCGTGTTGCTCTGCATCAGGCGTTGACCCGGGCCTCGCTGGCAAGGCGGGCGATGGCCATGTCCAGTTCATCCAGGGCAGCCATGGCCTTGGCGTCATCCTGCTTGAGCAAGGTTTCGGCGCGTTGGCAGGCTGCGCGCAATTGCGGCACGCCGCAGTAGCGGGTGGCGCCGTGCAGGCGGTGGACCCGTTCGATCAGGGCATTGTTGTCGTTGGCTTCGCGGGCGACGCAGACGGCCTCACGGTCAGCTTCCAGGGACGCCAGCAACATGGCCAGCATATCGGCGGCCAAGTCCGCCTTGCCGGCCGCCAGGCGCAAGCCCTCCTCATGGTCGAGTACCGGCAGTTGCGCGGCGGGGCCGTGGCCTTCGACTGCGCGTTCCGGGCCTTGATTGCGCAAGGCCAGGCCGGTCCATTTCAGCACCACCTGGGCCAGTTGCCGCTCGCTGATGGGCTTGGTCAGGTAGTCATCCATGCCGCTTTGCAGCAGGGCGCGTTTTTCATTGGCCATGGCGTGGGCCGTCAGGGCGACGATAGGCAGTGGCGTGCCGTGGCGCTCGCTTTCCCACTGACGAATCGCCTCGGTGCTCTGGCGCCCGTCCATGCCGGGCATCTGCACGTCCATCAGCACCAGGTCGAAGGCTTCTTTCTTCACCGCTTCGATGGCGCTGTAGCCACTTTCCACGGCCTGGACCTTGGCACCCATGTCTTCGAGCAGGGTCTGTACCAGCAGCAGGTTGGCCGGGTTGTCGTCGACACACAGCACCCGTGGCGCACGGCTGGACAACGGCTCGCCCGGTTCACTGCGCAAGGGGCGCGGGCTGATCAGGTCGGACAGCGCCCTGCGCAATTTACGGGTGCAGGCCGGCTTGGCCTGCAACTGGCTATTGGGGTTGGGCACCGACAGGTTGAACAGCATCTGCTCGGTGGTCGGGCACAGCACCAGCACTTTGCAGCCCAGGTGCTCAAGGTCCCACAGGTGTTGGTTGAGGCGCTCCGGCGGAATATCGTTGGCGGTGATGCCCAGTACCGCGAGGTCGATGGCCTGCTCGGTCTGGTGTGCGCTGGTGATGCCGTTGGTCAGGTTCTCCAGGCTGTTGAACGGCGTGACCTCCAGGCCGCAGTCTTCCAACTGGTGTTGCAGGGCCTGGCGCGCCAGTTCGTGGTTCTCCAGCACCGCCACACGCCGGCCCAACAGCGGCGGGGCGGGCAAGTCTTCGATATCGTCGCGGGTTTTTGGCAGGTTAAGGCTGATCCAGAACTCCGAACCCTCGCCTGGCGTGCTGTCGACGCCGATTTCGCCGCCCATCTGCTCGATCAGGCGCTTGGAAATCACCAGCCCCAACCCGGTGCCACCGGGCTGACGGGACAAGGAGTTATCCGCCTGGCTGAAGGCCTGGAACAGGGCGCGCACATCCTGGTTCGACAGGCCGATGCCGGTGTCCTGCACGCTGATGCGCAGTTGCACGCTGTCTTCATGCTCGTCTTCGAGCATGGCCCGGGCGACGATGGTGCCTTCGCGGGTGAATTTGATGGCGTTGCTGACCAGGTTGGTGAGGATCTGCTTGAGACGCAGCGGGTCGCCCACCAGGGACAGCGGAGTATCGCGGTAGACCAGGCTCACCAGTTCCAGCTGTTTGGCATGGGCGGCCGGGGCGAGGATGGTCAGGGTGTCTTGCAACAGGTCGCGCAGGTTGAACGGGATACTGTCGAGCACCAGCTTGCCGGCTTCGATTTTCGAGAAGTCGAGAATCTCGTTGATGATGCCCAGCAGGTTGTCGGCGGATTTTTCAATGGTGCCCAGGTAATCCAACTGACGGGGCGACAGTTCGCTTTTCTGCAACAGGTGGGTGAAACCGAGGATGCCATTGAGCGGTGTGCGGATTTCATGGCTCATATTGGCCAGGAACTCCGACTTGATGCGGCTGGCCTCCAGGGCCTCCTTGCGGGCCAGGTCCAGCTCGATGTTCTGGATCTCGATGGTTTCCAGGTTCTGGCGCACATCTTCGGTGGCCTGGTCGATGCTGTGTTGCAGTTCTTCCTGGGCGTTTTGCAGGGTTTCGGCCATGCGGTTGATGCCGGACGCCAACTGATCCAGCTCTTGGCTACCCAGGGGCGGCAAACGGGTTTCCAGGTTGCCGTCCTTGAGCTGCGCCACCGCTTGTTTGATCTGGCCGATAGGCGAGTTGATCGTGCGGCTGATACGCAGGGCCAGGGCCGCCGTGCAGATCAGGCCGATGGCAATCAACAGCAGGCTGGCGAACAGGCTGCGATAGCCGCGCAGCAGCATGCCGTTGTGGGACAGTTCCAGTTCGACCCAGCCCAGCAGGCGATCGGCTTCGTCGGGAATCAGCTCGCCGGCGAGGTTGCGATGGCGGCCGAACACCGGCAGCAGGTAGCGGGTGGCGTCATTGCCGGTGCGTTGCAGCAGGTGTGAGCTGTTGCCGATGGGCGGCTGGTTGAGCATGGTCGGGCCAGCATGGGCCAGGGCCGAGCGGTCGGGCGCCAGGAAAGACACGGCCCGCACGTCGACTTGCTCCAGAGACTGGGTGGCGATGCGTTCCAGCAGGTCGGTGTTCTTGTTACCCAGTGCCGGTGCCACCAGCGGCGCCAGCTGTTCGGCGATCATCTCGCCGCGATTGAGCAGTTGGGTTTGCAGCTCCGAGAGCTGCATCCAAGTGAAATATCCGCCCAGGAGCAATGCCATCAGGCTGGTAGGCAACAAGGTCAGCAACAGTACGCGGCCTTTTATCCCCATTCTTCTTAGCACGCCACTCTCCTGCTACCACACTGATGTCGAGATTCTACGCAGGCATCCGGCCTGCGCTACCTGCGCAGTGTAGCCATATGAGGGGCTTGGAATCTTGCAAAAGATGCTTGAGGGGGGTGATGGCGGGCTTATTGAACCCATATCCACTGCTGCGGTGCTCACCGGGACACCGCGGGTTGTCAGGCAGACAAACCAGCTCACAACAGGGGCGTTCGCCGACTACCGATTACGTTGCTGCCGTTTTTTCCACTGATGCCCCACCCACCACCGCCAATACACCATGGTCATGCAGTACGCCAGCGCGCCCAAGACCAGGCCCAGCACCACCGAGCCCAGGAGGAACGGCTGCCACATGGTCGACAGTTGCCCGCTGATCCATTCCCAGGTCAGTTCATCGGGCAGGGTGCGGGCGGGGATGTTCATCAGCCAGGTGCCGGTCATATAGGTGCAGAAGAACACCACGGGCATGGTAATCGGGTTGGTCAGCCACACCAGGCTCACGGCAATGGGCATATTGCCGCGCACGGAAATGGCGAGGAAGGCCGCCAGCAACATCTGCAAAGGTATGGGAATGAAGGCGGCAAACAGGCCGACAGCCATGGCCCGGGCAACTGAATGCCGATTGAGGTGCCAGAGGTTGGGGTCATGGAGCAGCGTGCCGAGAAAGCGTAAGGACTTGTGTTCCCGAATGCTGGTCGGATCGGGCATGTACCGTTTGAATAAGTGCCGTGGCATAAGGGGTCCAGATCAGTTCGAGGGTCAAGTATGCCCGTATTCTACGAACGGGAAATTCAGACTTTGTGACAAAAAATCATAGTTCGCCCTGAACCACTCGGCTAACACTCAATGGGTCACTCTCAAGGAATGATCCATGCGTACAGGGATGTTTGCGCTAGCGTTGGGGCTGCTGGCGTTGCGCCTGCTGCCCGTCTTGCCGCCGGTCGGTTGGTTGCTGGTGTTGCCGGTGGTGGCGTTGATGCTACTGCCGTTTCGTACTTATCCGCTGGCATTTTTCCTGTTGGGCCTGGCGTGGGCCTGTTTCAGCGCGCAACGGGCGCTTGACGACCGGCTCATGCCCGCGCTGGACGGCCAGACCCGCTGGCTGGAAGGGCGTGTCAGCGGGCTACCGCAGCAGAGTAGTGGGGTGGTGCGCTTCGAACTGAGCGACAGCCGGTCACGCCAGGACCGGCTGCCCCAGCGCATCCGTGTGAGCTGGCAGGGCGGCCCTCCTGTGCGCAGTGGTGAGCGCTGGCGTTTGGCCGTGACCCTCAAGCGACCCTCCGGCCTGTTGAATTTCCAGGGCTTCGATCAAGAGGCCTGGCTGTTGGCCCAGCGTGTGGGGGCGACGGGGTCGGTCAAGGATGGCCAGCGCCTGGCGCCGGCCCGACATGCCTGGCGCGATGGGGTCCGCCAGCAGCTATTGGCGGTAGACGCCCGGGGGCGTGAAGCCGGGCTGGCCGCATTAGTGCTGGGCGATGGCTCCGGCTTGGCCGCCGAGGATTGGCGCATTTTGCAGGACACCGGCACCGTGCATCTATTGGTCATTTCCGGCCAGCATATCGGCCTGTTGTCGGGGTTGATCTATGCCTTGGTGGCCGGGCTGGCCCGCTACGGCTGCTGGCCCAGGCGTTTGCCCTGGCTGCCTTGGGCCTGCGGCCTGGCATTTGCCGCAGCGCTGGCCTATGGCTTGCTCGCCGGCTTTGCCGTGCCAGTGCAGCGGGCCTGTGTGATGGTGGGGCTGGTGTTGCTGTGGCGCCTGCGGTTTCGCCACCTGGGGATCTGGTGGCCACTGCTGCTGGCCCTGAATGCGGTGCTGCTCCTCGAACCCCTGGCCAGCTTGCAACCGGGTTTCTGGCTGTCATTTGCCGCCGTGGCCGTGTTGCTGCTGGCCTTCAGCGGCCGCCTGGGGCCCTGGCGGGCGTGGCAGGCCTGGACCCGTGCCCAATGGCTGATCGCGATTGGGCTGTTTCCGCTGCTACTGATCCTCGGTTTGCCGATCAGCTTGAGTGCGCCGCTGGCCAATCTGTTTGCAGTGCCGTGGATCAGCCTGCTGGTGTTGCCGCTGGCGCTGGCGGGCACGCTGTTGCTGGCGGTGCCATGGCTGGGCAGTGGCCTGTTGTGGCTGGCGGGGGGCGCGCTGGATTGGCTGTTCAAGGCCCTGGCCTGGCTGGCCGGGCACGTGCCAGCCTGGATGCCGGCCGAGGTGCCTGTGGGCTACTGGTTGCTCAGTCTGCTGGGCGCGGTGCTGTTATTGATGCCCAAGGGCATTCCCTTTCGCCTGCTGGGTTGGCCCCTGTTGCTGCTGGCGGTGTTCCCGCCCCGTGAGTCGATCCCGTTGGGCCAGGTGGCGGTGGAGCAACTGGATGTCGGCCAGGGCTTGTCGATCGTGTTGCGCACCCGCAACCACGTGCTGTTGTATGACGCCGGGCCACGGGTGGGGGATTTCGATCTCGGCGAGCGCGTGGTATTGCCGGCGCTGCGCAAGCTGGGGGTTGGCCAGGTGGACTTGATGCTGCTCAGCCATGCCGACGCCGATCATGCCGGTGGCGCGGCGGCGGTGGCCCGTGGGTTACCCGTCCTGCGCGTGGTGGGCGGGGAAACCCGGGGGTTGCCGGCGTTCCTCGGCACCCAGGCCTGTATCAGCGGTGAGCAGTGGGAGTGGGACGGCGTGGTGTTCCAGCTGTGGCAATGGGCAGATGCCCGCAACGGCAACGCGAAGTCGTGCGTGCTGCAGGTCCAGGCCAATGGCGAGCGGTTGCTGCTGACCGGCGATATCGACCGCGAGGCCGAGCGGGCCTTGCTGGCCACGCCCCTGGCGGTCGCCACGGATTGGCTGCAAGTGCCCCATCATGGCAGCCGCAGTTCCTCGTCCTGGCCGTTTGTCCAGCAACTGGCCCCCAAGGCGGTGCTGATCTCCCGTGGGCGAGGCAATGGTTTCGGTCATCCGCACCCGCAAGTGATGGCGCGTTACCAGTATTTGCGCAGCACCCTTTATGACAGCGCCGAACAGGGCGCGGTGCGTCTGCGCCTGGGGGCTTTCGAGGCGCCGGTCATGGCACGCAGCCAGCGCCGTTTCTGGCGCGCGCCTGTCATCGACAGTTACCAAAGGCCGGTGCCTGCGACATGATGGCTGTCGGCCGGCAGGCCCTTCCTCGCCAGCCTATATGCTAAAGTGGCGCACTTTTTCGAGGGGACATTCACTGTGTGGGAATTGGTCAAATCCGGCGGCTGGATGATGTTGCCGATCATTCTGAGCTCCATCGCCGCACTCGGCATTGTTGCCGAACGCCTGTGGACCCTGCGCGCCAGCCGTGTAACCCCTGATCATCTGCTGGGGCAGGTCTGGCGCTGGATCAAGGACAAGCAACTGGACAAGGAAAAGCTCAAGGAACTGCGGGCCAATTCCCCTCTGGGCGAGATCCTCGCTGCGGGCCTGGCCAACTCCAAGCACGGTCGCGAGATCATGAAGGAGTGCATTGAAGAAGCTGCCGCCCGGGTAATTCACGAACTGGAGCGCTACATCAATGCCCTGGGCACCATCGCGGCAATGGCGCCATTGCTGGGCTTGCTCGGTACCGTGCTGGGCATGATTGATATCTTCAGTGCCTTCACCGGGTCCGGCATGACCACCAACGCCTCGGTATTGGCCGGGGGTATTTCCAAGGCCCTGATCACCACGGCGGCGGGCCTGATGGTGGGTATCCCTGCGGTGTTTTTCCACCGATTCCTGCAACGCCGCATCGACGAGTTGGTGGTTGGCATGGAGCAGGAAGCCATCAAGCTGGTGGAAGTGGTCCAGGGCGACCGTGATGTCGACCTGGTCGAGGGCAAAGCGTGAAATTTCGCCGCAAACCCCGGGAAACGGTCGATATCAACCTGGCGTCGTTGATTGATGTGGTGTTCATCCTGCTGTTGTTTTTTGTCGTCACCACCACCTTTACCCGGGAAACCCAACTACGGGTCGAACTGCCGGAAGCCGTCAGCGGCTCGCCGGCCGAAGACCAGCAGCTCAAGCAACTGGAGATCACCATCAGCGCCGAAGGGGTGTTTTCGGTGAACAACCAGTTACTCGAGAAAAACGACGTGGCCAGCGTGATGGATGCGCTGCAGAAGGAGTCCGGCGGCGATACGCAAATGCCGCTGTCCATCAGCGCCGATGGCAAGACCCCACACCAGGCTGTGATCACCGCGATGGATGCAGCCGGCAAGCTCGGTTTCAGCCATTTGCGCATGACCACCGTCGAGGCGGCGGGGCAACCCTGATGGCCTTGTCCGATCGTTTGCTCAAGGCCTGGTATGACGGCCACCCGGCGCTCAAGCTCCTGCAACCACTGGAGGCACTCTATCGCCGGGTGGTCAGGCGCAAGCGCGAGCGGTTCCTGGCGGGTGAGGGCACGATCTACCAAGCGCCGGTGCCTATAGTAGTGGTCGGCAATATCACTGTGGGTGGCACGGGCAAGACGCCGTTGATCCTGTGGTTGATCGAGCATTGCCAGCGCAGTGGCCTGCGGGTCGGTGTGGTCAGCCGTGGCTACGGGGCCAAGCCTGCGCAGTTGCCATGGCGGGTGCAGGCCAGCGACAGCGCGCAAGTGGCCGGCGACGAGCCCTTGTTGATCGTGCAGCGCAGCGGCGTCCCGCTGATGATCGACCCCGATCGCAGCCGGGCGGTGCAGGCCCTGTTGGCCAGCGAGACCCTGGACCTGATCCTGTCCGACGATGGCTTGCAGCATTACCGTCTGGCCCGTGACCTTGAGTTGGTGCTGATCGACAACGCCCGTGGCCTGGGCAATCGCCGCTGCCTGCCTGCCGGGCCGTTGCGCGAGCCGGCCGAGCGCCTGCACAGCGTCGATGCCCTGCTATATAACGGCGCCGGGGCTGATCGCGAGGATGGTTTTGCTTTCCGTCTGCTGCCGACCACGTTGGTCAACCTGCTGACCGGCGAGCGGCGGCCGCTGGACCATTTTCCCGTGGGGCAACGGGTGCATGCGGTCGCGGGCATCGGCAACCCGCAACGTTTCTTCAATACCCTCGAAACGCTACACTGGTTGCCGATACCCCATGCGTTTGCCGACCATGCGCCCTACAGCGCCGAGGTCCTGAATTTTACGCCGTCACTGCCCCTGGTCATGACCGAAAAGGACGCGGTGAAGTGCCGCGCCTTTGCCCAGGCACACTGGTGGTACCTTGCAGTCGATGCCGCACCGTCACCGGCGTTTATCGCCTGGTTCGACACGCAACTGATGCGTCTGCTGCCTGCTCGACTTTTGCCTTAAAACGTTTTTATCCAGGAAACCCCCATGGACACCAAACTGCTCGATATCCTCGCTTGCCCGATCTGCAAAGGCCCGCTCAAGCTCAGTGCCGACAAGACTGAACTGATCAGCAAGGGCGCCGGCCTGGCGTACCCGATCCGCGACGGCATCCCGGTGATGCTGGAAAGCGAAGCCCGCACCCTGACGACCGACGAGCGCCTGGATAAATGACCACTGCCTTCACTGTTGTCATCCCCGCGCGCTACGCCTCCACCCGCCTGCCCGGCAAACCGCTGCAGATGATCGGCGCCAAGCCGATGATCCAGCTGGTCTGGGAACAGGCCTGCAAAAGCAGCGCCCAACGCGTAGTGGTGGCCACTGATGATCTGCGGATCATTGAGGCCTGCAAGGGTTTTGGCGCCGAAGCGGTACTGACCCGTGAAGATCACAACTCCGGCACCGACCGCCTGGCCGAAGTGGCCACGCACCTGGGCCTGGCGCCGGACGCCATCGTGGTCAATGTGCAAGGCGACGAGCCGTTGATCCCGCCGTGTGTCATCGACCAGGTCGCGGCCAACCTGGCCGCCCACGCCGAAGCGCGCATGGCGACCCTGGCCGAGCCTATCGAAGACCTCGAGACCCTGTTCAACCCGAACGTGGTCAAGGTGGTCAGCGACATCAATGGCCTGGCCCTGACCTTCAGCCGTTCGACCCTGCCCTGGGCGCGCGACGAATTCGCCAAACAGCGTGATGTGTTGCCGGCGGGCGTGCCGTATCGCCGCCATATCGGCATTTACGCCTACCGCGCCGGCTTCCTGCATGACTTCGTCACCTGGGGCCCGTGCTGGCTGGAAAACACCGAGGCCCTGGAGCAATTGCGGGCCCTGTGGCACGGCGTGCGCATTCATGTCGATGATGCGATAGAAGCGCCGCCGGCCGGTGTCGATACGCCGGAAGACCTCGAGCGCGTGCGTCGGTTGCTGGGGGCTTGATGGAAGTCCTGTTTGTCTGCCTGGGCAATATCTGCCGCTCGCCCACCGCCGAGGGTGTGCTGCGCCACAAACTGCGGGTCGCCGGGTTGGCGGACCAGGTCGAGGTGGCGTCTGCCGGTACCGGTGAATGGCATATCGGCAAGGCCCCGGACAAGCGCAGCCAGCAAGCAGCGCTGCGTCGTGGCTACGACTTGTCGGCCCAGCGCGCCCAGCAGGTGTCGCGCGCCGACTTTGCGCGCTACGACCTGATCCTGGCGATGGACCAGAGCAACCTGCGCAACCTCAAGGCCATGCAACCGGCCCAGGGCAAGGCCGAGCTGGACCTGTTCCTGCGCCGCTACGATGGGGCAGTGGATGAAGTGCCGGATCCGTACTACGACGGCGAGCAAGGTTTCGAGCAGGTCCTGGACCTGATCGAGGCCGCCTGTGATTTGCTGGTGATCGAATTGAAGGGGCGGTTATGAGTCTGGATGTGCAGCCCCAGGTTTCCCTGAAGGCCTTTAACAGTTTTGGCATTGATGTGCGTGCGCAATGGTTCGCCGAAGCCCATAGCGACGCCGATGTGCGCGAGGGCCTGGCCTATGCGGCCGCACAGCAGTTGCCGTTGCTGGTGATCGGGGGCGGCAGCAACCTGCTGCTGACCCAGGATATCCCGGCGTTGGTGTTGCGCATGGCAACCCAGGGGATCCGAGTACTGCACGACGACGGCCAGCAGGTGGTGGTGGAAGCCGAGGCGGGCGAGGCCTGGCATCCGTTTGTGCTATGGACCCTTGCACAAGGGTTCTCTGGCCTGGAAAACCTCAGCCTGATTCCCGGCACTGTCGGGGCGGCACCGATGCAGAACATTGGCGCCTACGGTGTCGAGATCAAGGATGTCTTCGCCGGGCTGACCGCCCTCGACCGCCAGACGGGCGAGTTGCGGGATTTCAGCCTGGAGGAATGCAACTTCGCCTACCGCGACAGCCTGTTCAAGCACGAAGTGGGGCGCTGGCTGATCCTGCGGGTGCGTTTTGCCCTGAACCGCGTCGCACACCTGAAACTCGGCTATGGCCCGGTGCAGCAGCGCCTGGCGGAGCAGGGCATTGCCCAGGCGACCCCGAGCGATGTCAGTCGGGCCATTTGCAGTATCCGCAGTGAAAAGCTGCCCGATCCTGCGGTCTTGGGCAACGCCGGCAGTTTCTTCAAGAACCCACTGGTCTCCCAGGAGCTGGCGGCGCAGTTGCAGCTGCAATATCCCGATCTGGTGGCCTATCCCCAGGCCGATGGGCAAGTGAAGCTGGCGGCCGGCTGGTTGATTGAAAAGGCCGGCTGGAAGGGCTTTCGCGAGGGTGATGCCGGCGTGCATCGCTTGCAGGCGCTGGTGCTGGTCAATTATGGCGCGGCCACCGGCCTGGATATTTCCAGCCTGGCCCAGCGCATCCAGCGCGATATCGCCGAGCGCTTCAAGGTCGACCTGGAAATGGAGCCCAATCGTTATTGAGCTACGCTTCTAGCGTGTTGAACCAAGCCCTGCATTGCAGGGCTTTTTTGTTAATGCTGGGTTAACTTAGCAGGCTAACGATGCCTGTTTATTGTTCGATAGACCCTGTTTATCAAAGGCCCGGTGAAGACCTGTCTTCACAAGAGAGCCCGATTAGCCTGAGCCATCTGCGTGTACCGACTCCGCTCCCTTGAAAGCGGCAGATAGCTCGACCCCATAATCCAATCACTATGCGGGCGTGCCCATGATTACTCTGAAACTCAACGGTCAAGATCATCCACTGGATGCCACCGAGGATATGCCTCTGCTGTGGGCGATCCGTGATGTAGCGGGTTACAACGGCACCAAGTTCGGTTGCGGCATGGGCCTGTGTGGCGCCTGCACCATCCATATCGACGGTGCGCCGGCGCGCAGTTGCATCACGCCCATCGGCTCGGTCAAAGGGCAGAACGTCAGTACTATCGACAACCTGCATAACGACCCGATTGGCCAGGTGGTGCAGCAGGCATGGCTGGATACGGCGGTGGCGCAATGCGGCTACTGCCAGGGCGGGCAGATCATGTCGGCCACGGCCTTGCTGAAAACCAACCCCAACCCCAGCGATGCACAGATTGAAGAAGCCATGGTCGGCAATATCTGCCGCTGCGGCACCTATAACCGCATCAAGACGGCGATCCGCCAGGCCGCGACTCAGTTGCAGGGAGCCAAGGCATGAGCCAGTTACCGAGCAATTTCGCCCTGAGCAACCTTAGCCGGCGCGGTTTCCTCAAGGGCGTCGGCGCGACCGGCGCGCTGGTGGTGGCTGCCAGTTGGGGCTTGCCCCAGGCCTTTGCCGACGAAGTGAAGCAATACGGTGGGGCCGCGATGCCCAATGGCCTGGTTGATGATCCCAAGGTCTATGTCAGCATCGCCACCGATGGCACCGTCACCGTGATCTGCAACCGCTCGGAGATGGGCCAGGGCGTGCGCACCAGCCTGACCATGGTGGTGGCCGATGAACTGGAGGCCGATTGGGCGCTGGTGAAGGTTGCGCAGGCGCCGGGCGATGAAGCGCGTTTTGGCAACCAGGATACTGACGGTTCGCGCAGCATGCGCCATTGGTTCGAACCGATGCGCCGGTGCGGCGCCGCCGTGCGAACCATGCTGGAACAGGCCGCTGCCGAGCAGTGGAAAGTCCCGCTGGGCGAATGCCGTGCACAGCTGCATAAAGTCATTCACCAGCCCAGCGGCCGCGAACTGGGCTATGGCGCCCTGGCCGCTGCCGCCAGCGCGTTGGCAGTGCCGGCGCGCGACAGCCTGCGACTCAAGCAGCCCTCGGAGTTTCGCTATATCGGCAAGGAAGCCACCAAGGCCATCGACGGTGCCGATATCGTCAACGGCCGGGCGGTGTACGGCGCCGATGTGCATTTTGACGGCATGCTGTTCGCGACCATTGCGCGGCCCAAGGTATACGGCGGCAAGGTCAAGTCGTTCGATGCCAGCGCGGCGCTGAAAGTCCCCGGGGTGATCAAGGTCCTGCAAATCGAAAGCCGACCCATACCCTCGGAATTCCAGCCATTGGGTGGTGTGGCGGTGGTTGCCAGCAATACCTGGGCGGCGATCAAGGGCCGTGAGGCGTTGCAGATTGTCTGGGACGACGGCGCGAATGCTGGCTACAACTCCACCGACTATCGCAAGACCCTCGAGGCCGCGGCGCTCCAGCCCGGCAAAGTGGTGCGCAATACCGGCAGTATCGAGCAGGCCCTGAACGATGCCGACAGCACCCTCGAAGCCACGTATTACTTGCCACACCTGGCGCAGTCGCCGATGGAGCCGATGGTGGCCGTAGCCCGTTATCAAGACGGGCGATGCGAGGCCTGGGCTCCGAGCCAGGCACCTCAGGTCACGCGGGAACGGGTGGCCGAGCGCCTGGGCCTGCCGTTCGATAACGTCACGATCCACGTCACCCTGTTGGGCGGTGGCTTTGGGCGCAAGTCGAAACCGGATTTCATCATCGAAGCTGCGCTGCTGGCCAAGGAATTCCCCGGCAAGGCCGTGCGGGTGCAGTGGACCCGTGAAGACGATATTCATAACTCCTACTTCCATACCGTCTCCGCCGAGTACCTCAAGGCCGGCCTGAACAAGGACGGCCTGCCCTCTGGCTGGCTGCACCGCACCGTGGCACCCAGCATCACTGCGCTGTTTGCGCCGGGCATGAACCACGAGGCGGCGTTCGAGTTGGGCATGGGCTTTACCAACATGGCCTACGCCATTCCCAATGTGCGCCTGGAAAACCCCGAAGCGGCTGCCCACACCCGCGTTGGTTGGTACCGTTCGGTGTCGAACATCCCCCATGGGTTTGCCATTCAGAGCTTTGTCGATGAACTGGCCCATAAGGCCGGCCAGGATCCGCTGAAATATCAACTCAAGCTGCTGGGCCCGGATCGTCAGATTGATCCGCGAACCTTGAGTGAAGAGTGGAACTACGGCGAGTCCCCCGAGCGTTATCCGATTGATACCGCGCGCATGCGCGGCGTGCTGGAAACCGCCGCCAAGGCCGCCGGCTGGGGGCGCACGCTGCCCAAGGGGCGCGGCCTGGGGCTGGCGGTGCACTACAGCTTTGTGACCTATGTGGCGGCGGTGATCGAGGTGGAGGTCAA
This sequence comes from Pseudomonas sp. WS 5411, assembly GCF_012985595.1. Lineage (NCBI taxonomy): Bacteria > Pseudomonadati > Pseudomonadota > Gammaproteobacteria > Pseudomonadales > Pseudomonadaceae > Pseudomonas > Pseudomonas sp. WS 5411. Next base: position 62,702 of record NZ_JAARMC010000014.1, on the reverse strand, counting down.
GGATGATGGCACGCTGATCGTGCATAAGGCTGATATTGCGCTGGACTGCGGACCGCAGATCAACCCGGAGCGCATCCGCTCACAGTTCGAGGGCGCCTGCGTCATGGGCTTGGGCAATGCGGTCCTGGGAGAAATCAGCTTCAAGGATGGCAAGGTCCAGCAGGACAACTTCCATATGTATGAAGTAGCGCGCATGTCCCTGGCCCCCCGGGAAATCGCCATACATTTGGTCACGCCAGAAGGAGAGGTGCCCCTGGGGGGCGTCGGTGAGCCAGGCGTGCCACCGATTGCGCCGGCGCTGTGCAACGCGATATTTGCCGCCACCGGCAAGCGTATCCGCAGCTTGCCCGTGCGTTATCAACTGCAGGGCTGGCAGCAGGCGGCGAAAGCCTGATGGACAGCGTGGATCTGAACGTCCTGCGCAGCGTGCTGGAGTGGCGCCGCGCGGGGCAGCGGGTGGTGCTGTACAGCGTGGTCCAGACCTGGGGCAGCGCGCCACGGCCGCCGGGGGCGATGCTGGCCCTGCGCGGCGATGGGGTGGTGATCGGCTCGGTTTCCGGTGGCTGCATTGAAGATGACCTGATCGCTCGGCTTTACGATGGTCGCTTGCCTGACGAAGGGCCGCCGGTGCAACTGGTGACCTATGGCGTGACCCGGGATGAAGCGGCGCGCTTTGGCCTGCCCTGCGGCGGCACCTTGCGCCTGACGGAGGAGCGGGTAAGTGATCCTGCCTGGGTCGCCGAGTTGTTGGCGCGTTGTGAGGCCCATGAAATAGTGGCCCGGGAGTTGGACTTGGCGACGGGCACCGTGCGTCTGAGCGCGGCGAGCCAGTCCGACATTGTCAGTTTTGATGGTGAGCGCTTGCGGGCCATCTACGGCCCGCGCTGGCGCCTGTTACTGATCGGTGCGGGGCAGCTGTCGCGCTATGTGGCAGAAATGGCGCGGCTGTTGGATTTTGAAGTGCTGATCTGCGATCCACGCCAGGAGTTTGTCCATGGCTGGGAAGAGCAACACGGGCGCTTTGTGCCGGGAATGCCCGATGAGGCCGTGCTCAATATCCAGACGGACGAGCGCACGGCCATTGTGGCCCTGACCCATGATCCGCGCCTGGACGACATGGCGCTGCTGACCGCGTTGAACTCCCGAGCGTTCTACATTGGAGCCCTGGGCTCGCGGGCCAATAGTCGCAAGCGTCGGGAAAACCTGGCGGTGTTGGGGCTGGGAGCCGAGGCGATTGCGCGGCTGCATGGTCCGATCGGACTTCATATCGGCAGTCATACGCCGGCAGAGATTGCCTTGTCGTTGATGGCACACATCGTCGCGATCAAGAACGGTGTGGAACTGCTGCAAGCAAAACCGGTGCGGGAGGCGGTCAGTTGACGAGCGCCATTACCGCCATCGTCCTGGCCGCGGGGCAGGGCAGCCGGTTCCGCGCGCAAACCGGCCAGGACAAACTGCTGGCCCCTTGTAGGGGGCGAGATGGAGTGACACGGCCGGTCTTCGAGCAGGTGTTGGTCAATTTACCGACCTGTATCACCCGGCGCTGGGTCATCACCTCGCCTGCGCGCAGCGAGGTCATTCGCCTGGCCAGGGCATACGGTTGCGAAGTGCTGCTTGTGGATTCGGCGGGCATGGGCGACAGCATTGCGGCTGCCGTGGCCGCCAGTGGCCCGGCGGCGGGTTGGCTGGTGGTGTTGGGGGATATGCCGTTTATCCAGGCGGCGAGTATTGAGCGGGTGATAGAGCGGGTGGAGGGTGTCAGTGTGCCGGTGCATGCTGGTCAGCAGGGCCATCCTGTTGCGTTTGGCCCGGCACTGGGGCCTGCCTTGATGGGGTTGACTGGGGATCGTGGGGCCAGGGCGGTGTTTGCCCTGGCTGAGGTGCGGGAAGTGCCGGTGGATGATCCTGGGGTGTTGTGGGATGTGGACGTGCCGCAATCACTGGAATTCAGGTAGGGGCTGGAAGAGCTGGTCGGGGTGTCAGGTATTTATCCGTCATCGTTAACGATCATCGCAGGCAAGCCAGCTCCCACATGTCGCATAAAAAAGCCCCGCCTGATTGCTCAGGCGGGGCTTTTTAATTGCCGTTGGAATTAAGCGAGGGGTTTAGGCTCGTGCTCTTCTTCCAGGGCTTTTGGGTTGTGCTCTACCACTTCTTCAACGGAACGCAGGTTCTCGTCGATGGTTGGGGCAGTGTGCTCAACTTCTGCTTCGATGGCCGGAGCTGGCGCAACCGCTTCGACGACGGCCGGGGCCGCCGCCGCTGCTGCTTCGGCTTCTTTCTGCAGACGCTCGGCTTCACGCTTGCGACGACGCACTTCACGCGGGTCGTTAGGCGCACGGCCGTTTTCGGTCAGGGCGCTGACAGGGGCTTCAACCACTGGGGCGACCACTTCGGCAACCACTGGGGTTTCCACAACCACCGGAGCAGGCTCGGCAACCACAACCGGTTCTGCAACCACCGCTGGTTCGGCGATAACCACTTCAGCAACCGGTGCTGGAGCTTCTTCTACCGGTGCCGGGGCAGGTGCTTCGGCGACGACGGCCGGCTCGGCAGTCCACTGGAAGGCGGTCTGTTCTTCGCGAACTTCACGCACTTCTGGGGTTGCTTCAGCGGCTGGCGCGTCGACAACAGCTTCGACCACAGGCTGGGGCTCAACCACGATTGCAGGTGCAGCCACTACTTCGGCTTCAGGCTGGGCTTCGCGGACCGGTGCAACTTCCACTTCTACAGCGGCAGGTGCTTCGACCACGGTGGTGGCTTCGACAACCGGTGCTTCAACTGCGGCAGTTTCCTGCACGGCAGCGGTGGCACGTTCGGCCTGCTGGTTGGCTTCGGCTTCGGCAGGTGCACTGATGACCGAGCTGGCAACTGCAGCGGTAACGGCCAGGCCAGCAGCCAGTTCGGTGCTGGTGGGTTCGTTGTTGGCGCTTTCTTCAGTGGCTTCGCCGGTCTCTTCCGAGCCTTCGATCACATTGCCGTTGGCGTCACGCTGACGCTCACGGCGGTTGCTGCGGCGACGCTGGCCACGGGAGCGGCGGCGTGGACGATCGCCTTCGGCGTTGTCCTGGCCATCTTCCTGTGGCTGTTCGTCGTTGTTCAGCAGTTCTTCTTCGCTGGCTGCGGCAGCCTGCTCGGCGCGTGGTTGACGCTCTTCACGCGGTGGGCGTGGAGCGCGTTCTTCACGGGGCTGGCGGGCCGGGCGTTCTTCGGTCGCGACATCAGTTGCTACGGCGGCAACAGCTGGGGCTGCGTCCAAAGGTTCACGCAGTTCACGTACACGTTCTTCACGCTCGCCACGTGGCTTGCGATCTTCACGCGGGGCGCGAGGGGCACGCGGTGCGCGTTCTTCACGTGGTGCACGCTCTTCGCGCGGAGCACGTTCTTCACGGGCTACGGCCGGGGTTTCTTCACGGGCTTCGCGCGGCTGGCGCTCTTCACGGGGTGCGCGCTCTTCACGCGGTGCACGTTCTTCGCGAGGCTTGCGCTCTTCGTCACGGCGACCGTTGCGGTTACGGCTCTGCTGGCGACCGTTGCGACGCTCTTCGTTGCGGGCAGGGCGTTCAGCGGCTGGCTTCTCGACCACGGCTGGAGCAACAGGCTCTTCCTTGGTGGCGAACAGGCTGACCAGCGACTTCACCAGGCCCTTGAACAGGCTTGGCTCCGGCAGGACGGCAGGCGCGGCCACCGGGGCGGCGACTTCAGTCGGTACCGGTGCGTTGGCACGGGCCGGTGCGGTCTTGACCGCGGCTTCCTGGCGCACCAGGGTGCGGGTTGCGGCGGCTGGCTGGACTTCTTCGACTTCGGCAGCGGCAGCGGCGATTTCGTAGCTGGACTGGCCGCTGTGGGCTTCCGGGCTGTCATCACGCAGGCGCTGGACTTCGAAGTGCGGCGTCTCGAGGTGATCGTTCGGCAGGATCACGATACGGGCACGGGTGCGCAGTTCGATCTTGGTGATCGAGTTGCGTTTTTCGTTGAGCAGGAAAGCTGCAACCGGGATCGGCACTTGTGCGCGGACTTCGGCGGTGCGGTCTTTCAGGGCTTCTTCTTCGATCAGGCGCAGGATCGCCAGGGACAGCGATTCAACGTCACGGATGATGCCGGTGCCGTTGCAACGCGGGCAGACGATGCCGCTGCTTTCGCCCAGGGATGGACGCAGGCGCTGACGGGACATTTCCAGCAGGCCGAAGCGCGAGATACGGCCAACCTGTACGCGGGCACGGTCGGCTTCCAGGCATTCGCGGACTTTTTCTTCCACGGCGCGCTGGTTCTTGGCCGGGGTCATGTCGATGAAGTCGATCACGATCAGGCCGCCGATATCACGCAGGCGCAGTTGGCGAGCGATTTCTTCGGCTGCTTCCAGGTTGGTCTGCAACGCGGTTTCTTCGATGTCGCTGCCTTTGGTGGCGCGCGCCGAGTTGATGTCGATGGACACCAGGGCTTCGGTCGGATCGATCACGATGGAGCCGCCGGACGGCAGTTCGACCACGCGCTGGAAGGCGGTTTCGATCTGGCTTTCGATCTGGAAGCGGTTGAACAGCGGTACGCTGTCTTCGTACAGCTTGATCTTGCTGGCGTACTGCGGCATCACCTGGCGGATGAAGGTCAGGGCTTCGTCCTGGGCTTCAACGCTGTCGATCAGCACTTCGCCGATGTCCTGGCGCAGGTAGTCGCGGATGGCGCGGATGATCACGTTGCTTTCCTGATAGATCAGGAATGGCGCGGAGCGGTCCAGGGACGCTTCTTTAATAGCGGTCCACAGTTGCAGCAGGTAATCGAGGTCCCACTGCATTTCTTCGCTGCTGCGGCCAAGGCCGGCAGTGCGCACGATCAGGCCCATGTCGGCCGGAGCGATCAAGCCGTTCAGCGCTTCACGCAGTTCGTTGCGCTCTTCGCCTTCGATGCGACGGGAGATGCCGCCGGCACGCGGGTTGTTCGGCATCAGGACCAGGTAACGGCCAGCCAGGCTGATGAAAGTGGTCAGGGCGGCGCCCTTGTTGCCACGTTCTTCTTTTTCGACCTGGACGATGACTTCCTGGCCTTCGCTCAGGACGTCCTTGATGTTCACGCGGCCTTCAGGGGCTTTCTTGAAGTATTCGCGGGAGATTTCTTTGAGGGGCAGGAAGCCATGGCGCTCAGAGCCAAAATCGACAAAGGCAGCCTCAAGGCTTGGCTCGATGCGAGTAATCCGGCCTTTATAGATGTTGGCCTTCTTCTGCTCGCGTGCACCGGACTCGATGTCCAGGTCGTAGAGGCGTTGGCCATCTACCAGTGCAACACGCAACTCTTCGGGTTGAGTTGCGTTAATCAGCATTCTTTTCATGTTGTACCGTCGGTTTCCGGGCTGCCGGAAACGGCGTTCGGCACACACGACTTCTCACGGTCGGTGTCAGGTGCGTCAAGAGTGGTTGGCCACTCCAGTGTCCAGCAATACCGGCCAATTGGGCTGGTATCGCGACTTACGCGTCCTGCTTGCTGTGGTGACTTAATAAGCACTCAGTCAGGAGGAGGAATCAACCGGCGACTGTGGACGAGATGAAGCGTCTAAATATAAGCCTAGTGCTACACAGTCCGACGGTTGTGCATCTCCACCCTACACGTATCCCTGATAATTCGGGTGCTGCCGCGCGCAGAATCCGCAGCGGGTTGGCATTTACCGTGTTCTCCAATGGGGAGTTCACGCTCATGGCTAATAACAGGCGTTGTTTCCGAAGCATTCGCCGTGGTCTGGTACAAGACTGACTGCACTTTGTGAACTGGCCGTAAATATCGGCGCAAGAGACGAGTAATCACTCTGTTTCTTGCACTCGCTTCAGGCCTCATGTCACCTGCGCTTGTTACAATCTTGAGCCTTCCAGTGTGGCAAGAGCCCCGTAGGACGGCCTCGCGTCCTGATGAATTGCGATGGTCAGGGGCGGCAGTTTGCCGCGAGTCCTCTGTCCAGGCCGCTTTTGGCGGCGTTCGCGACTATAGCAGCAATGATTAAGTGCTTCAATTCCATAAAAAATTGTTATCATTCCCGACATGACGACTACCACCCCCCCGACCCCCAGCGTCCAGCTGCTTGAGGTCTCGCCGGAATATGCCGGCCAACGCATCGACAATTTTCTTCTGGCCAGGCTCAAGGGCGTGCCCAAGACCTTGATTTATCGCATTTTGCGTAAAGGCGAAGTGCGCGTGAACAAGGGCCGGATCAAGCCTGAGTACAAGCTGCAGGCGGGCGATATCGTCCGGGTGCCGCCGGTTCGCGTGCCTGAGCGTGACGAGCCTGTGCCGCTGGCCCAGGGCCTGTTGCAGCGCCTTGAAGCGTCGATTGTCTTCGAAGACAACAAGCTGATCGTGATCAACAAGCCGTGCGGCATTGCGGTGCACGGCGGTAGCGGCCTGAATTTCGGGGTGATCGAAGCCTTTCGTCAGTTGCGTCCGGATGCCAAGGAGCTGGAACTGGTCCATCGCCTGGACCGCGACACCTCCGGCCTGTTGATGATTGCCAAGAAGCGCAGCATGTTGCGTCACCTGCATACCGCCCTGCGCGGCGATGGCGTGGACAAGCGCTATATGGCCCTGGTGCGTGGCAACTGGGCATCTTCGATCAAGAGCGTGCGGGCACCGTTGCAGAAGAGCAACCTGCGCTCCGGCGAGCGCATGGTCGAGGTAGACGAGGAGGGCAAGGAGGCGCTGACCCTGTTCAAGGTGCTGCGGCGCTTCGGTGACTTCGCAACCATGGTCGAGGCCAAGCCGGTGACCGGGCGTACCCACCAGATTCGTGTGCATACCCTGCATGCGGGTCACTGTATTGCGGGCGATACCAAGTACGGCGACGAGGGTTTCTCCAAGGAGATTCGTGACCTTGGCGGCAAACGCCTGTTCCTGCATGCCTACATGCTGACGGTGCCGTTGCCCGATGGTGGCGAATTGAAATTGCAGGCCCCTGTGGATGAGATGTGGGCCAAGACCGTGGAGCGCCTGAGTGTCGCGCCCTGACTACAAACTGCTGATTTTTGACTGGGATGGCACCCTGTGTGATTCCATTGGTCGGATTGTCGAGTCCATGCACGTGGCCTCGACCCGTTCCGGCTTCGAGCTGTGCAGTGATCTGGCGGTCAAGGGCATTATTGGTCTGGGATTGCCCGAAGCCATTCGCACCTTGTACCCGCAGATCGCTGACAGTGAGCTGGTGGCGTTTCGCGAGCATTACGCCGATCACTACATTGCCCTTGAGTCCGAGCCTTCGCCTTTGTTTGAGGGGGTGGTGCAGTCGTTGGCGGCATTGCGTGAGCAGGGCTATCACCTGGCCGTGGCCACCGGCAAAGCCCGGCGTGGCCTGGATCGGGTGCTCAAGGCCAATGGTTGGGAAGACTATTTCGACGTCACCCGCGCTGCCGATGAAACCGCGAGCAAGCCCCATCCATTGATGCTGGAGCAGATCATGGCTCATTGCGGCGTGTCTGCCCGTGAGTCGTTGATGGTCGGCGATGCTTCGTTCGATCTGTTGATGGCGCGCAATGCCGGCATGGACAGTGTCGCCGTCAGCTACGGCGCCCAGTCCCCCGAAGCCTTGCAGGCTTACGAGCCGCGACTGACGATTGATCGGTTTTCGCAATTGCACGCCTGGCTCAACCAGGCCCATTAAGTTTTTGCTGGGGTAGATGGCATGACCGATGAGTGGAAGGCACCGACCAAGTCCGGTGCTGACAATGGCGATGATAAAAGCTGGAAGTTGTTGGAAAAGACCCTTCTGGCGGGCGTCCAGGAACAGCGCCGCGCCCGGCGCTGGGGGATCTTCTTCAAACTCCTGACCTTCACCTACCTGATTGGCATGCTGGTGTTGTTCAGTCCTTTGGTCGATATGGAAAAAAGCGCCGCCCGCAGTGGTAGCTATACCGCGTTGATCGAGGTGAGCGGGGTGATTGCCGACAAGGAGTCGGCCAGTGCCGACAATATCGTCAGCAGCTTGCGCACGGCCTTCGAGGATCCCAAGGTCAAGGGCGTGGTGTTGCGCATCAATAGCCCTGGCGGCAGTCCGGTGCAGTCGGGTTACGTCTATGACGAGATTCGCCGGCTGCGTGCCTTGCATCCAGAGACCAAGCTGTACGCGGTAATCTCTGACCTGGGCGCCTCGGGTGCCTATTACATCGCCAGCGCCGCCGACCAGATCTACGCCGACAAGGCCAGTCTGGTGGGTTCCATTGGCGTGACGGCGGCCGGCTACGGTTTTGTCGGGGCAATGGAGAAGCTGGGGGTTGAGCGTCGTACCTACACCTCCGGGGAGCACAAGTCGTTCCTTGACCCGTTCCAGCCGCAAAAGGCTGACGAAACCCAGTTCTGGCAGAGCGTGCTCGACACCACTCATCGCCAGTTCATTGCCAGCGTCAAGCAGGGGCGCGGTGAGCGGCTCAAGGATAAAGAACATCCGGAGTTGTTCTCGGGCCTGATCTGGTCGGGTGAGCAGGCATTGCCGCTGGGCTTGATTGATGGTCTGGGCAGTGCCAGTTCAGTGGCGCGGGATGTGATTGGCGAGAAGGAGTTGGTGGACTTTACCGTCCAGGAATCGCCGTTCGACCGTTTCTCCAAGAAGCTGGGGGCCAGTGTGGCGGAGAAGCTGGCGCTGTACATGGGCTTCCAGGGGCCGGCCTTGCGCTGATCTCGCGATTGGCATAGCTCAAAATGTGGGAGCGGGCTTGCCCGCGATTGCGGTGGGTCAGCCAACCAATGGGTTGCTGACAGGCCGTCATTGCGGGCAAGCCCGGCTCCCACATTGTTTTTTGTGGGGTTCTCAGGGGATTTGCACGCCTTCGGCCAGCAACATATCCACCAGGCGGATCAGCGGTAGGCCGATGAGGCTGGTGGCGTCTGGCCCTGCGGTGCTCTGAAACAGGCTCACTCCCAGTCCCTCGGCCTTGAAGCTGCCAGCGCAATCGTAGGGCTGCTCAATCCGCAGGTAGCGCTCGATCTGTGCCGGCGCCAGTTGGCGCATTGTGACGGTGAAGGGGATGCAGTCCACCTGGCAGTGCCCGGTGTCACTATTGAGCAGGGCCAGGCCGGTCAGGAAGCTGACCTGTCTGCCGCTGGCCGCCAGCAATTGCTCGCGGGCCCTTTCAAAGGTGTGGGGCTTGCCGATGATCTGGCCGTCCAGGGTCGCCACCTGGTCCGAACCGATGATCAGGTGCCCTGGATGGCTGCCGGCCAGGGCGCGGGCTTTCTCTTCGGCCAGGCGCTTGACCAAGTCGATCGCGGACTCATTTATGCGATGGCTTTCGTCGATATCCGGAGAGCTGCAGATGAACGGCAGATGCAGGCGGTTCAACAGTTCCCGGCGATAAACCGAGCTGGAAGCGAGTAATAAAGGCAACATGTGGCTCTCCTCAAGGCAGTCGCGGATTCTAGCGAGCGGACAGTCTGGCGCACAGGGCTGAATTTCCTTTGACATGGGCGGGTGCATCCCTATAATGCTGCGCCTATGTTGAATGACCCGATTCCACCTCACGTTGACCCGCGCAAATTGGCTGATCGTGGCACCACCCTCCAAGGTGAAGTGTTGCTGGCCGATTTGGAGAGACTCTGCGACCCGCTTTCCGACACTGTCGGTACGGTGCAGGCTAAATTCGTTTTTGAGCGAGATGAACGTAAATCTGTGGTAATCCACAGCTTTATCGACACCGAGGTCAAAATGGTTTGCCAGCGTTGTCTTGAGCTGGTCACCCTGCCGATCCACAGCGAATGCAGTTATGCTGTGGTGAAAGAGGGTGCGAATACCCAGTCGTTGCCGAAAGGTTATGACGTGCTGGAACTGGGCGAAGATCCTTTGGATCTGCATGCACTGATCGAGGAGGAGCTTCTGCTCGCCTTGCCCATTGTGCCTGCTCATCATCCGGAAGAATGCCAGCAGCCGGCGGGGCTCGATGACGAGTCCGAACCGAGCGAGGACGAGGTAACGCGGTCCAACCCGTTCAGTGTATTGGCGCAGTTAAAGCGTGACCCAAACGTTTAGGAGTTAATCAATTATGGCTGTTCAGCAGAACAAAAAATCCCGCTCTGCCCGTGACATGCGTCGTTCGCACGATGCCCTGACGGCAAGCACTCTGTCTGTAGAAAAAACCACCGGTGAATTTCACCTGCGTCACCACGTATCGCCAGAAGGCGTATACCGTGGCCGTAAAGTGATCGACAAGGGCGCTGACGAGTAATCACTTGTCTGCTCAAGTCATCGCGATTGACGCAATGGGCGGGGACTTCGGTCCCCGCAGCATTGTCCAGGCATGCATTGCCAGCCTGTCTGCTACGCCCTCGCTGCACCTGACCCTCGTCGGTCAACCTTCCCTTCTTGAAGAACTGATTGCCAGTCATCCGGCTGTGGATCGCGCGCGCCTGACAATAATGCCGGCCAGCGAAACCATCGGCATGGATGAAAAGCCGGCCCAGGCCCTGCGTGGCAAACCTGATTCGTCAATGCGCGTGGCGCTTGAGTTGCTGCGCGATGGCAAGGTCCAGGCCTGTGTCAGCGCTGGCAATACCGGGGCCTTGATGGCGCTGTCGCGGCATGTGCTGAAAACCCTGCCGGGTATTGATCGGCCGGCGATGGTCGCGGCGATTCCGACGCAGGGTGGCTATTGCCAGTTGCTGGACCTGGGGGCAAATGTCGATTGCAGCGCCGAGCACCTGCTGCACTTTGCCCTGATGGGCTCGGTCGCGGCCGAGGCGCTGGGTGTGGTGCGGCCACGGGTGGCCTTGCTGAACATCGGCACCGAGGACATCAAGGGCAACCAGCAGGTCAAGTTGGCCGCTAGCCTGTTGCAGCAGGCGCGGGGCTTGAATTACATCGGGTTTGTCGAAGGCGATGGGTTATATCGTGGCGAGGCCGATGTGGTGGTTTGTGACGGGTTTGTCGGAAATATCCTGCTTAAGTCCAGCGAAGGCCTGGCTACGATGATTGCTGCGCGGATCGAGGCGTTGTTCAAGCGCAATCTGGCTTCGCGGCTGGTGGGTGCCTTGGCGTTGCCGTTGATGCGGCGCTTGCAGGCGGACCTGGCTCCGGCGCGGCATAACGGCGCAAGCTTCCTCGGTCTGCAGGGTATTGTGGTAAAAAGCCACGGTTCTGCAGGTGTCCAGGGCTTTCAGAGTGCTATTGCGCGCGCGCTGATCGAGATCCAGGAGAACCTGCCGCAACGCTTGCATGGCCGTCTTGAGGATCTGTTGCCTTAGGCGAATCGGGCCGGGAATGCTTAAATGTGACCGGCCAGTTCAATTGACCATCCAATCTGTCAGTTTCTTGCGCTCCCAGCTGTGGGGCGTCAATTCACCGACGACCAGATCATTAGGGGCTTGTTACATGTCTACATCCCTCGCATTCGTCTTTCCAGGGCAGGGTTCGCAGTCCCTCGGCATGTTGGCCGAGCTGGGCGCGCAATACCCGCTGATCCTGGAAACATTCAAGGAAGCTTCCGCGGCCTTGGGCTACGACCTCTGGGCATTGACCCAGGACGGTCCGGAAGAACTGCTCAATCAAACCGATAAAACCCAGCCGGCCATCCTGACGGCGTCCATCGCGCTGTGGCGCGTTTGGCTGGCCGAAGGCGGCGCACGCCCGGCTTTTGTTGCCGGTCACAGCCTGGGCGAGTACAGCGCCCTGGTTGCGGCAGGCAGTCTGACCCTCGCTGAAGCGGTCAAGCTGGTAGAGCGCCGTGGCCAACTGATGCAAGAGGCGGTTCCGGCCGGGCAGGGCGGCATGGCCGCGATCCTGGGCCTGGACGACGCGGTGGTGATCGAAGCCTGTGCCGAAGCGGCCCAGGGCGAAGTGGTCAGCGCGGTAAACTTCAACTCCCCTGGCCAGGTGGTGATCGCCGGTGCCAAGGCTGCAGTTGAGCGTGCCATCGAAGGCTGCAAGGCCCGTGGGGCCAAGCGTGCCTTGCCGCTGCCGGTCAGCGTACCGTCCCACTGCGAACTGATGCGCCCGGCGGCCGAGCGTTTTGCCGAGTCCGTCGCCGCCATCAACTGGCAGGCACCGCAGATCCCGCTGGTGCAAAACGTCAGCGCCGACGTGGCCCCGGACCTGGAAACCCTCAAGCGCGACCTGCTGGAGCAACTGTACAAGCCGGTGCGCTGGGTTGAATCCGTGCAGACCCTGGCTGCCAAGGGCGCGACCCAACTGGTTGAGTGTGGCCCGGGCAAAGTCCTGGCCGGTCTCAACAAGCGCTGCGCCGAAGGCGTGTCGACTTCCAATCTCAATACCCCGGATGGCTTCGCAGCCGCCCGCGCCGCACTGGCCTGAACTAAGGAGAAGCCTGCATGAGTCTGCAAGGTAAAGTTGCACTGGTTACCGGCGCAAGCCGTGGCATTGGCCAGGCGATTGCCCTGGAACTGGGCCGTCAGGGCGCGGTAGTGATTGGTACTGCCACCTCCGCCTCGGGCGCCGAGCGTATCGCCGCGACCCTCAAGGAAAACGGCGTGCAGGGCACCGGCCTGGAGCTCAACGTGACCAGCGATGAGTCCGTGGCTGCCGTGCTTGCCGAGATCACCGCACAATTCGGTACGCCGGCTATTCTGGTGAACAACGCCGGTATCACCCGTGACAACCTGATGATGCGCATGAAAGACGACGAGTGGTACGACGTGGTCGATACCAACCTGAACAGTCTGTTTCGCCTGTCCAAGGGTGTTTTGCGCGGCATGACCAAGGCGCGTTGGGGGCGAATTATCAATATTGGCTCCGTAGTGGGTGCCATGGGCAACGCAGGCCAAGTAAACTACGCCTCTGCCAAGGCCGGCCTGGAAGGTTTCAGCCGTGCCCTGGCGCGTGAAGTCGGCTCGCGGTCGATTACGGTCAACTCGGTGGCTCCAGGGTTCATCGACACCGATATGACCCGCGAACTGCCAGAAGCGCAGCGTGAAGCGTTGCTGACGCAAATTCCGCTGGGTCGTCTGGGCCAGGCTCAAGAGATCGCCAATGTGGTCTCTTTCCTGGCATCTGACGGTGCGGCATACGTGACTGGGGCTACAATCCCGGTGAACGGCGGGATGTACATGAGTTAAATTGTGACGGATCGCTTCAAAAAAATGTCATACGAGCTGTCTAAAATCCGTTATAAAGCTGCAATCTATTTATAGACAGGTGGTCGGTAGGGTACGAGGGTGAAGCTTTCAGTTGAAAAGCTGAAAAGCCTTTCTATACACTTACCCACTGGCCAGCTGCCTGAATTTGTCCATTAGGAGTGAAAACAAGGTATGAGCACCATCGAAGAGCGCGTCAAGAAAATCGTTGCCGAGCAACTGGGCGTTAAAGAAGATGAAGTGAAAAACACTTCTTCCTTCGTTGAAGACCTGGGTGCCGACTCCCTTGACACCGTTGAGCTGGTGATGGCTCTGGAAGAGGAATTCGAGACCGAAATCCCGGACGAAGAAGCTGAAAAAATCACTACTGTTCAAGCTGCTATCGACTACGTTACTGCTCACAACGACAAGTAATTTGTAGTCGTCGCTTGCTGTTGGGAAAAACCGCACTGCTATAACGGCGTGCGGTTTTTTCTTTAGGTTTGATGCAAAGTGTCGTCATCAAGAAAAAGGAGAGTGCTGTGTCGCGTAGACGCGTCGTAGTCACCGGTATGGGTATGTTGTCGCCACTGGGCACGGATGTGCCGAGCAGTTGGCAGGGCATTCTGGCTGGCCACAGTGGTATTGGTCTGATTGAGCATACGGACCTTTCTGCCTATTCCACCCGTTTTGGCGGCTCGGTAAAGGGCTTCAATGTCGAGGAATATCTCTCGATCAAGGAATCCCGCAAACTCGACCTGTTCATTCAATACGGCCTGGCAGCCGGTTTTCAGGCAGTGCGTAATGCAGGCCTGGAAGTCACCGATGCCAACCGTGAGCGCATCGGCGTGGCCATGGGTTCGGGTATTGGCGGTTTGACCAATATCGAAGAAACCAGCCGCACGCTGCACGAATCCGGCCCTCGTCGAATTTCACCGTTCTTCGTCCCGGGCTCGATCATCAATATGATTTCCGGTTTCCTGTCCATCCATCTGGGTGCCCAGGGGCCTAACTACGCCATTTCCACGGCGTGCACCACGGGCACTCACTGCATCGGCATGGCGGCGCGCAATATCGCCTATGACGAGGCGGACGTGATGATTGCCGGTGGCGCCGAAATGGCCGCCTGTGGCCTGGGCATGGGCGGCTTCGGCGCGTCCCGTGCGCTGTCGACGCGCAATGACGAGCCAACCCGCGCCAGTCGTCCGTGGGACAAGGGCCGTGATGGCTTTGTACTGTCCGACGGTGCCGGTGCCCTGGTCCTCGAAGAGCTGGAGCACGCCAAAGCGCGCGGCGCAACGATCTATGCCGAGTTGATCGGTTTTGGCATGAGTGGCGACGCGTATCACATGACGTCGCCACCCGCCGACGGCGCAGGTGCTGCGCGCTGCATCAGCAATGCGTTGCGCGATGCGAAGATCAATGGCGATCAAGTGCAGTACATCAATGCCCACGGCACCTCGACACCCACTGGCGATCTGGCGGAAGCGCAGGCCATCAAGTCGGTGTTCGGTGAGCACGCCTACAAGCTGGCGGTCAGTTCTACCAAGTCCATGACCGGTCACCTGCTGGGTGCGGCAGGCGCGGTTGAGGCGATCTTCAGTGTGCTGGCGATCAAGGACCAGGTCGCACCGCCGACCATCAACCTGGATGAGCCGGATGAAGGCTGCGACCTGAACTTCGTACCTCACGAGGCGCAGAAAATGCCGATCGACGTGGTGCTGTCCAACTCGTTCGGCTTTGGCGGTACCAACGGTTCCCTGGTGTTCCGCCGGTTCGCCGAGTAATGCGCAGCTGGGTCGACGGTCAGCCAGCGGACGCAGTGCCGCTCAAAGATCGCGGCCTGGCCTACGGCGATGGTTTGTTTGAAACCCTCGCGGTCAAGGCCGGGCAGCCCGTGCTGCTCGACCGCCACCTGCAACGCCTCGACGAGGGTAGCAGGCGCCTGGCGCTCGTTGCGGATCAGGCACTGATCCGCGACGAGTTACTGGCCTATGCGGCGGCCCTCGGTGACGGCGTGCTCAAGTTGATCCTGACCCGGGGCGATAGCCTGCGGGGGTATGGCATCAACGCAGGCGCACCCGTGCGCCGTATCCTGCAAGGCAGCCCGCCTGCTACCTATCCCCCGGCCCACGGTTCATCAGGTGTACGCCTGTTCCCATGCGCCACGCGTTTGTCCGAGCAACCCTTGCTCGCCGGCCTCAAACACCTCAATCGCCTTGAACAGGTCCTGGCTCGCGCCGAGTGGCAGGATGCCGATCACGCGGAAGGATTGATGCTGGATATGTCCGGGCGCGTCATCGAAGGCGTGTTCAGCAACCTGTTCCTGGTGGATAACGGCCAGTTGCTGACCGCCGACCTGAGCCGCTGTGGTGTGGCTGGCGTCATGCGGGCCGAGCTGTTGGCCCGTGCCGAGGCGTTGGGGGTCGTCACGACCGTGACCGATATCAGTCTTGCGCAGCTGCAGCGGGCTGACGAAGTGTTTGTCTGCAATAGCGTATATGGCATTTGGCCGGTGCTTGGATGTGGGCCAATGAGCTGGTCGGCCGGGCCGCTCACCCGTAAACTGCAAGGCATTGTTCGCGCGCTATTGGGTGTTTGATTTGAGACGTAAAATTGTATTGCTGCTGGAGATCGGTCTGGTCCTGGCGGGTTTGCTATTGGGCTTTTCCGCCTGGAAGCTGAACTCGGCCTTGAAGCAACCGCTGAATCTGCCCCAGGAGCAATTGCTGGATGTAGCTGCTGGCGCGACCCCTACGGGTACTTTCAATCGTCTGGAAAGTGACGGTGTGCTGGAGGATGCCTTTTGGCTGCGTCTCTACTGGCGCTTCAACCTTGACGGCCAACCGCTGCACAGTGGCGAATACCGCATGACGCCAGGCCTGACGGCCCAGGGCCTGATTGGCCTGTGGCAGCGTGGCGAAGTGGTGCAGTACAGCCTGACCCTGGTGGAGGGCTGGAACTTCCGCCAGGTACGCAGTGCCTTGGCCAAGCATGAAAAGATCGAGCAGACTCTGTCGGGCTTGAGTGACACTGAGGTGATGGAAAAAATCGGCCATCCCGACGTGTTCCCCGAAGGGCGGTTCTTCCCCGATACCTACCGTTTCGTGCGCGGCATGACCGATGTCGAATTCCTGAAGAAAGCCTATAACCGCCTGGACGACGTACTGGCCCAGGAATGGCAGCGACGTGCCCCGGATGCGCCCTATACCGACCCCTACCAGGCGCTGATCATGGCGTCTCTGGTCGAGAAGGAAACCGGCGTGCCTGAAGAGCGTGGGCAGATTGCCGGGGTGTTTGTGCGGCGCCTGAAGATTGGCATGCTGCTGCAAACCGATCCCACGGTGATCTACGGCATGGGCGAGCGCTACAACGGCAAGTTGACGCGCGCGCACCTGAAAGAAGCCACACCCTATAACACCTACATGATCAGCGGCCTGCCGCCGACGCCGATTGCCATGGTTGGCCGCGAGGCGATTCATGCCGCGTTGAATCCGGTGCCGGGCAGCAGCCTGTATTTCGTGGCCCGGGGCGATGGCAGCCATATTTTTTCCGATAGCCTGGACGCCCATAACGCGGCGGTGCGCGAGTACCAACTCAAGCGCCGCGCCGATTACCGCTCCAGCCCGGCACCCGCGCCGACCACCGTTGAGCCTGCCGCGCCTGACGCTGCGCCCGCGCAAAGCCCGCAATGACTCTGACTAAGGACTGCCTGTGACTGGCTTGTTTATTACCCTGGAAGGCCCGGAAGGCGCTGGCAAGAGTACCAACCGTGAATACCTGGCCGAACGCTTGCGGGCTGAAGGTATCGAGGTGCTGCTGACCCGCGAGCCTGGCGGCACGCCCCTGGCCGAGAAGATCCGTGAGGTGCTGCTGGCCACTGGCGACGAGGTCATGCACCCGGACACCGAGCTGTTGCTGGTGTTTGCCGCCCGTGCCCAGCACTTGGCCGAAGTGATTCGCCCGGCGCTGGCCCGGGGCGCGGTGGTGATCTGCGACCGCTTCACCGATTCCACCTACGCCTATCAGGGCGCTGGCCGCGGCCTGTCCCTGGAGCGCATTGCGACCCTGGAGACCTTCGTCCAAGGCGACCTGCGCCCGCACTTGACCCTGGTCTTCGACCTGCCGGTAGACATCGGCCTGGCCCGGGCCAGCGCCCGTGGGCGCCTGGATCGTTTCGAGCTGGAAGGCCGAGCCTTTTTCGAGGCGGTGCGTGCGGCCTATCTCAAGCGTGCCGAAGCCGCGCCGTCGCGCTACTGCCTGCTGGATGCCGCTCAGCCCCTGGAACAGGTGCAGCGGGCCATCGATGAGCTGCTCCCCAAACTGTTGGAGCTGTACCGTGGCTGAAGCCTATCCGTGGCAGGACAGCCTCTGGCAGCAATTGGCCGGGCGTGCCCAGCACGCCCATGCCTATCTGCTCCATGGGCCGGTAGGCATCGGCAAGCGTGCCCTGGCCGAGCGCTTGATGGCCCGCCTGCTCTGCCAGCAGCCGGCAGGGCTGGAGGCGTGCGGGCACTGTAAGTCGTGCCTGCTACTCAAGGCCGGCAGCCATCCGGACAACTACGTGCTGGAACCGGAGGAGGCGGACAAGGCGATCAAGGTCGACCAGGTGCGCGACCTGGTGAGCTTCGTGGTGCAGACCGCGCAGATGGGCGGGCGCAAGGTGGTATTGATCGAGCCGGTGGAGTCGATGAATATCAACGCCGCCAACGCCTTGCTCAAGAGCCTTGAGGAGCCTTCTGGCGATACGGTGTTGTTGCTGGTGAGTCACCAGTCCAGTCGTCTGCTGCCGACCATTCGCAGTCGCTGCGTGCAACAGGCCTGCCCACTGCCAAGCGAGGCCATGAGCTTGCAGTGGCTGGGCCAGGCCTTGCCCGAATGCACTGAGCAGGAGCGGGTCGAATTGCTGACCCTGGCAGCCGGCTCGCCCTTGGCAGCGGTCAGCCTGCAGGCCCAGGGCGTACGCGAGCAGCGTGCGCTGGTGGTCGACGGGGTGAAGAAGCTGCTCAAGCAGGAGCAGTCTGCCACGCAGTTGGCCGAAGGCTGGAAAGACGTGCCGCTGTTGCTGCTGTTTGACTGGTTCTGCGACTGGTCCAGCCTGATCCTGCGCTACCAATTGACCCAGGACGAAAACGGCCTGGGCTTGATGGACATGCGCAAGGTGGTGCAATACCTGGCGCAGAAAAGTGCCCAGGACAAGGTATTGAACATCCAGGACTGGATCCTCGCCCAACGCCAGAAGGTGCTGGGCAAGGCCAACCTGAACCGGGTGCTGCTGCTTGAGGCCCTGCTGGTGCAGTGGGTCGGGCTGCTCGGTCGACGTTGATATTTTCGGGGCCGAAGGATGTTTTGTCGGCCAGACACTTCCTGTGACGCAAGTTGTAACTTCTTATGCTCGTAGATTCCCATTGCCACCTTGATCGCCTCGACCTCGCCGCCCACAACGGCTCCCTGGACGCTGCCCTCGACGCTGCGCGTCAGCGTGGCGTCGGGCACTTCCTGTGCATTGGCGTCAGCGCCGAGAACGCCGCCGACGTCAAGGCCCTGGCCGAACGCTATGCCGATGTGGATTGCTCTGTGGGCATCCACCCCCTGGACCTCAAGCCCGGTGAAGCCCCGGCCCTTGAGTGGCTGCTGGACGAACTCAATCACCCGCGGGTGGTGGCTATTGGCGAGACCGGCCTGGACTACCACTACGAGCCGGAAGCCGCCGAGTTGCAGCAAGCCTCGTTCCGCCTGCACCTGCAAGCGGCGCAGCAGACCGGCAAGCCGGTGATCGTGCATACCCGCGGCGCCCGCGCCGACACCCTGGCCTTGCTGCGCGAAGCCGCTCTGCCCCAGGCGGGTGTGTTGCACTGTTTTACCGAGGACTGGGAGATGGCCAAGGCGGCCCTCGACCTGGGGTTCTATATTTCCTTGTCGGGCATCGTCACCTTCCGCAACGCCGAGGCCCTGCGGGACGTGGCGCGCCAGGTGCCGGCCGATCGCTTGCTGGTCGAGACCGATTCACCCTACCTGGCGCCGATCCCCCATCGCGGCAAACCCAACCTGCCGGAATATGTGCGGGATGTGGCGGATTACCTGGCAATGCTGCGCGGCGAGTCGGTGGAGCGTTTTGCCGAGCAGACCACCGCCAACTTCAAGCGTCTGTTCCCGCTGGCCCACGTTCGCTGAATCCCAGGCAAAAAAAACCCGGGTTCTGGGGGGTGAATCCGGGCTAAGACCATTAGGAGTAAACAAGGATACGCGGTCCGTTGGTACCCATATCGGTGTGTCACTTGGGGGAGATGTCACACCGACAGATGAAGTATTGATCAGTATCCCGTGCAGTCCAGCCGCTTCTGGTCGTTTTTTAAACAGATTTGGAATACATCCGCTTCGCTTGAGTTCTCATGGGCGGCAGTACATCGTGCGAATCTATGCTTTATTTCTGACCGATAGCGCCTGATTCGTTGGCGTGCTGTAAGTTTAGTGTATGGGTTGTTCATATAGGCGTTGCCCAACGACCGTGCAGTCGGGATAATCCCTCGCACCGGGTAAAACGTTCCGTCATCGGCACGCTCATCCCTTCCAATACTGACCTCTGCAGACCTCTTTCTATGCACAAAGAACCCCGTAAGGTCCGTGAGTTTCGCCGCCGTGAGCAGGAAATTCTCGACACCGCGCTCAAATTGTTCCTCGAACAGGGTGAAGACAGCGTCACCGTCGAGATGATTGCGGATGCCGTGGGTATCGGCAAAGGCACGATCTATAAGCACTTCAAATCCAAGGCCGAGATTTACTTGCGCCTGATGCTCGACTACGAGCGCGATTTGAACGAGTTGCTGCATTCGGCCGATGTCGACAAGGACAAGGAAGCCCTGTCCCGGGCGTACTTTGAGTTCCGCATGCGGGACCCGCAGCGTTACCGCCTGTTTGACCGCCTGGAAGAAAAAGTGGTCAAGGGCCACCAGGTGCCGGAAATGGTCGAGGAACTGCACAAGATCCGTGCCTCGAACTTCGAACGCCTGACCCTGCTGATCAAAGGCCGGATCAGCGAAGGCAAGCTGGAAGACGTGCCGCCTTACTTCCATTACTGCGCCGCGTGGGCGTTGGTGCATGGCGCCGTGGCGCTGTACCACTCGCCATTCTGGAGCAATGTGCTGGAAGATCAGGAAGGCTTCTTCCAATTCCTGATGGACATCGGCGTGCGCATGGGCAACAAGCGCAAGCACAGCAGCGACCAGCCTAACCCCGAGACGCCTGCCACCTAAGGCATTCATCCGGGCAATGGCCGGCTGATTTACTGCCGTATGTGATAACCCAGGAATATACTCAGGCAAGGACCTTGCTAAAATCTGATTTATGAGTCAGGTTTTAGCGCGCCCGAATTATCCTCTGCCGGAGTGATCCATGATCGTTGATCGTCAAGGCAGGCGTTTTCGCAATTTGCGGATCAGCCTGACCTCAGCCTGCAATTATGCCTGTACCTACTGCGTGCCCAACGGCAAGCGGCTGGTGGCTGCGCAGGACGAACTCTCGGCCGAGGCCATGGCGCGTGGCGTGGCCTACCTGATCGAGGCAGCGGGCATTGATCGCCTGCGGATCACCGGCGGCGAGCCGCTGGTCAGCCCCAAGCTCGAAACCTTTATGCAGGCCGTCGGGCAGATGGGCTTGAGTGATATCAGCCTGACCACCAATGGCCAGTTACTGGCGCGCAAGTTGCCACTGCTGGTGGATGCCGGCATTCGTCGTATCAATGTGTCCCTCGACACCCTGGATGCCGATGCCTTTCGCGGGATTGCCCGGGGCGGCGACCTGGCCACGGTGCTCGATGGCATGGACCAGGCGCGTGCGGCGGGGATCAAGATCAAGGTCAATATGGTGCCGCTGCGCGGGCAGAACCTCGACCAGGTGATGCCGCTGCTGGAGTATTGCCTGGCGCGCGGTTATGAATTGCGTTTTATCGAGTTGATGCGCATGGGCCACCTGGCCAGCGACTCCAACGCCTTCCTGCAGCAATTTGTCAGCCTGCAACAACTGTTGAGCCTGATTGGCGAACATCACGAATACCTGCAGGCCGACGCCCCGGTGGATGCCACGGCCGTGCGCTATGAAATTCCCGGCCAGGGCTACTTCGGCGTGATCGCCAATGAAAGCGTGCCGTTTTGCCGAACCTGTTCACGCCTGCGCCTGTCTTCCACAGGTTGGCTGCACGGCTGTCTGTCTTCGAGCAACCGCCACTATGTCGGCGACTTGTTGGACAAGCCGCGTCATCAGGCCTTGCCGGCGTTACAGGGCTTGCTGGTCAAGGCCTTGGGCGATAAGCAGGAAGTGGCGTTTTCGGGCGGGGCGACGGTGATGAAGATCATTGGCGGCTAGCCAGGCAAGCTGGCGCAAAATCTGCATCTCGTGCCCATTCGCCGGTTTTCCGTCACCGGCTTCTGGAGGATAGGATGCGTAGTCTGGTTTTGTTGCTGGCGTCGTTTGCGCTGGGTGGCTGCATGACAGTCAGCGATATGGCCGAAGGCACTCGCTATCAGATGAGCGATGCCGGTTTGCTGGACCACAGCGACACACGTCGTTCCAACTCGGTTCGCATTCAGCCCGATTCCTTTGTGTTTATCGCCCAGGGTGCGTTCACGCCGCCGGGCAGTGCCTACCCGCGACCCAATGTGGTGGCCGAAGAGGCCTTCAACGGTTTTATCGAATACTTCCCCATGGTCCGCCGCGCCCGCGCCCCGGAAGGTTTGGAGCAGGCCATGGCCGAAGCCCGTGAAGCAGGTGCCCATTACCTGTTGTACACGCGGTTCGCCAAGGCTGATGATCGCATTGGCAATGCAGATGAATGGGCCGACCAGGAAGCCCTGGACCGGCTGGGTGTCGACAGTGGCGTGATCCAGATTATGTTGATCGAGACCAGCACCCAATATTTGATTGATACTGCACGGATTCGCAGTCGTGGCGGTTTACTGACGTTCCACGACAATAAACCCGAAGATTTGCTTGGCCCACCGTTGCGGCAATACGCCCGCAGCCTGCTGGGCATGAGCGACCAGTAATTCAAAGGAGAACAGCATGACGGGTTCGGCCAAGGCCAATGATTTGTTGGCACAGTTGCCCAAGGGCAAGGGACCGGCTCCGGTTCATCTGTGGAACCCGGATTTCTGTGGCGATATCGACATGCGTATCGCCCGCGACGGCACCTGGTACTACCTGGGCACCCCCATCGGGCGTAAACCGATGGTCAAGCTGTTCTCCAATATCATCCGCCGCGATGGCGATGATTACTTTTTGATCACTCCGGTGGAAAAGGTCGGGATCAAGGTAGATGACGCGCCATTTGTGGCGGTGTCGATGGAGGTCGAGGGGCAGGGCGAAAGCCAACTCCTGCGGTTTACCTCCAATGTCGAAGACGTCATCGAAGCCGGCCCCGAACACCCGTTGCGGGTGGTGATTGATCCGCAGACCCAGGAACCGTCGCCCTACGTGCGGGTGCGCAACAACCTTGAAGCACTGGTTCATCGCAACGTGTTCTACCAGATGGTGGAGCTGGCGGTGACGCGCCTGATCGACGGCGAGAGTTGGCTGGGCATCTGGAGTGGCGGGGTGTTCTTTCCGATAGGCCTGGAACCCAGGGATTGATACCGGCGTGACGCAGAATATCTACGATACCCCAGCCTTTTTCGCGGGCTACAGTCAAATGGGCCGCTCCCTGCAAGGGTTGGCAGGTGCGCCGGAATGGCCCGCGTTGCAGGCGTTGTTGCCGCTGATGCAGGGATTGAAGGTGGTGGACCTGGGCTGTGGTTATGGCTGGTTCAGCCGCTGGGCCCAGGAACAGGGCGCCGAACAGGTGCTGGGGCTGGACGTCTCACAGAAGATGCTGGCGCGGGCGAAGGAAATGACTTCATCCTCGGCCATTACTTATGCCATTGCCGACCTCGAGCAGCTTGATCTGCCCGATGCGGCTTATGACCTGGCCTACAGCTCGCTGGCCTTTCACTACATCGCCGATCTACCCGGGCTGTTTGCCCGTATTCATAAAGCCCTGAAGCCGGGAGGACGGCTGGTTTTCTCCATCGAGCACCCGATCTTCATGGCGCCCCGGCAACCGGGCTGGCAGGTCGATGAGCAAGGGCGTAAAAGCTGGCCGCTGGACAGTTATCAACTGGAAGGGCCACGGGTCACCGACTGGCTGGCCAAGGGTGTGATCAAGCAGCACCGTACCCTGGGCACGCTGCTCAACATGTTGATCAAAGCAGGCTTGAGCCTGAGCCATATTGAAGAATGGGGCCCGAGTGCCGCGGACCTTGTGGCCCGGCCAGAGTTGGCGGAGGAGCTGGAGCGGCCGATGATGTTGCTGGTGGCTGCGCAACGCCCAACGCTGTAGGTGATGCCTGGCGAAAGGGCGAGCGCTGCGCACTCAAGCGCAGCCTCGCCAGGGCTCGACAGCCGCTACGGCTGGCTTTCCAGCTTGCGGGCGGCGTCCACGCCAGAGGCCGTCAGTTTGATCGGCAGGTGCAGCGCGTGTTCGCCGGCCTCGTTGCAGGTCACGTGGCCTTCCTTGATCAGTCCACGCTCCTGAAGAGTGGCCAGGGTGCTGGCCACGATTTTTTCGCCCCGGTAGTTATCCAGCACCTCCTTACCCAAACCGTTCGGGTGCGCGTGCAGCAGGCGGGTGAGGACTTCTTTCTCCAGGTTTTTATCGACGTTCATGCATACCTCTTCAGGGTCAGTGGTGGGGTAGTGTTCGTCTGTCGGTCAAGGGGTCAAGGTTGTTTCGGTGCGCCGGGCAGGTTGTCATCGTTGCCGCTCGGGGCGGCGTTCTTGCCGGGGCCGATCTTGCCGTTCTCCACATCGGTACCCAGGCCTTGGCGGTTGCCGTCATTGCCTTGGGTGCGTGGGTCGGCACCGTTCTGGATGATGGCTCCGCCATTGGTATCCAGGCCGGTGCCCATGGAGTCTTTGCTCTCTTGGGTGGCAGGGTTGGGCGGGCTGCCAATCGGGTCGGTCTTGCCGGTGGAAGGGTCGGATGCGGCGAAGCTGCCTAGAGATACCGCAGACAGCAAACCGGCGAGGGCGAGGGCAGTCACTTTGGAAGTATTCATGGTGGAGCCTCCATAGGAATAAAGTCCTTACCTTAGGTTGGTCTGCCCGCCCTTATTGTTGGTGCCTGGATCACGACGAACGGTGTCAGCTCACCTGTAAGATTTTGTGTTTGGCAACCCGGCGCCAGATCAAGCGCGCCAGCGTAATCAGCCAGTTGAGCAAGGCGATGCCCAGTACGCTCGCCAGTAGGGTCGGTACGCCTTGCTCGACGATCAGCTTGCCGGCCAGCAGCGGGAAGCCGAAGACGCCTATAAAGTACGACAGGCTGAACAGCAGCAAGGCCTGGGACGTGCTGGCGTTCGGCGCTTCATTGGCGGCCAGGCCGTTGATCACCGAATAGGTCAGGCCGTAACCGACCCCCAAGGTAACGGCCGCCAGCAAGTAGCTGAAGCTGTCATGCACGCCGAAGCTCAACAGCAGGATCGACACCACCATCAACCCAGACAACACACAGGCCGACCAGTACGCATCGCGCCTGACCACAAAGCTGGCAATCAACAAACGACTGGTGATTGCCGCCCCCATGAAGCCCAGAAAGAACAGCGAATAATCCAGCCCATGGCTTGCCGCGTAGCTGGTCTGGAAACTCGACAGCCCGCCAAATACACAGCCGCCCAGGCCGACCATGATGATCGCGAACACCGCCTTGGACCCCAGCACACGCCGGGTGCTGGCCCAGGAGATTTTCGAGACGGCGCCGGCGCCCAGCGAGTTGGGTTGTTGCTGGAGATGGCTGCCCAGGCGCCAGAAGATCAGCACGCCCACAAGGCTTGCGAGGGCCGCGATATAAAACGCGGTTTCCAGGGGCAGGCCCAGGGCGCTGGCCGCCCGTCCCAACAAGGGGCCCGAACCGATGCCGGTCATCATGCTGCCCGACAGCCAGGCGAAATATTGGGCTCTTTGGCTGGGCTGCACCAGCATCGCCACGATGATCGGGCCCAGGGTATAGAACACGCCCCAGCCCAGCCCGAGGGCCAGGCCGAACAGCATCAGGCCCTGGCCAAAACCCGGCGTCAGAGCAAAGCCCAGGCAGGCGGCCACCAGCAGGCTCCCCAGGCAGGCAATCGCGCGCGCGGCACCCAGGGCGTCGGCCAGGTGCCCGGACACAATCACCGCGATAAACGTACTGAGCATCGCCATGGAGATCACGCTGCCGGCGTCATGCTCATTGCCGCCTCTGGAATCAATCAGCAGCGATAACAAAAACGTCGAACCGTACGACAGTGACAGCAGGTAGCTGGCAAGGCACAACAAGGCGAAGAGCTTTCCGCCAACCGGAGCAGTGGGGTGCATGGGCGAACCTGGGCGTCTGTTGGATTTATGGCGGACTTTTTACCATGCGCTACCGCCCGGTTTGTTCTGTGGTTACCGGTGCCAACATTGCTGCAGGGCGGAGTAATCACCTGCATAAAACCCTGCAAGCGGTCATCAAAGGGCCTTAGTATGTGTCCTTTCTTTTTTAGCCGCAGGCCTGTTCATGACCATCGAGATTCGTCCCGCCGTGCCCAGCGATGCTGCGCAGATCCTGACCTTCATCACTGAACTGGCCGAGTACGAAAAAGCCCGCCACGAAGTGATCGCCAGCGTGGTGGACATCGAGCGCAGCCTGTTCAGCGAAGGCGCTACTGCCCATGGCCTGATCTGCCTGCGTGATGGCTTGCCGATTGGTTTTGCGGTGTTTTTCTTTAGCTATTCCACCTGGCTGGGCAGCAACTGCCTGTACCTGGAAGACCTGTATATCAACCCGGAGCAGCGCGGCGGCGGGGCGGGCAAGAAGTTGCTGCGCCACCTGGCCAAGATCGCCTATGACAATGGTTGTGGGCGCTTTGAATGGAGCGTGCTGGACTGGAACGAGCCGGCCATTGCCTTCTATAAGTCCATCGGTGCCCAACCCCAGGAAGAATGGGTGCGGTACCGTATGGAAGGCGACGCATTGCGCGACTTTGCCCAGGGCTGAGATCGGCCCTGTCTTGGGGCCTGGCATTTGCCATAATGGCCGCCGCTTTCGCATTTCTAGATAGGCCCTACATGCAGGAAAACCCACCCATTCCCGCCAAAGACCCCGCGCCCACGGGCACCCAGACCCTGCTGCGCGGCCTGGGCGTGGTGCAGGCGGTGGCGGCCGGCGCGCGTGACCTCAAGGAAATCGCCCGGCGCATCGGCACCACCCGCAGCACCACCCACCGCCTGGCCAGTTGCCTGGTGGATGAGCGCTACCTGCGAGTGGTGCCGCAAGTCGGTTACCTGTTGGGACCGAAGCTGATCGAGCTGGGCTTCCAGGCGCGGGACGAGCTGCCGCTGGTGACGCTGGCGATACCCTATCTGGACGAGCTGTCGGCGCTGACCGGCGACACCATCCACCTGGCGATCCGCGAGTTCGACGATGTGCTGTACCTGCACAAGAACCCCGGGCGCAATGGTCCGGAAATGCGTTCGCGGGTCGGTCACCGCATGCCCCTGGCACGTACCGGGATCGGCAAGGCCTTGTTGCTCGATGACTCGCAAGAGGAGTGGCAGCGCCTGTATCAGGTCAGCTTGCCGGTAGGCGGGAAAAACCTGCACTGGCCGCAGCACCCGGAGCAATCCTGGGAGCAGTTTGAGCAGCGTATGCGTGAATACGTGGCGGGTGGCTATGCATTCGACCTGGAAGACAACGAGCCGTCGATCCGCTGCGTCGCCGCACCGGTGCGCGATGCCAGCCGGCGGATTGTCGCCGGCATCAGCATCGCCAGTACGGTGCCCTACATGCCGCTGGAAAAAATGGCCGAGCTGATCCCCCTGGTCAAGCAGGTCGCAGCGCGGCTGTCCGCGGAGTTGGGCGCGAAGGCCTGATCAGGCTTTCAAGGTGGCCATGTCGATCACGAAGCGGTACTTCACGTCGCCCGCAATCATGCGCGCATAGGCTTCGTTGATCTGGCGGATATCGAGCATTTCGATTTCGCAGGTAATGCCGTGCTCGGCGCAGAAATCCAGGACTTCCTGGGTTTCGGCAATGCCGCCGATCAGCGAGCCGGCCAGGACTTTACGGCCCAATACCAGCTTGGCGGCATTGACCGGCGGGTCGACCGGTTCGATCAAACCTACCAGGATATGCACGCCGTCAAAGCGCAGAACATCGAGGTAGGGGTTCAGATCGTGCTGCACCGGAATGGTGTCCAGCAGGAAGTCGAAGCTGCCGGCGGCGGCTTTCATCTGCTCGGCATCGGTGGACACGATCACATGATCGGCACCCTGGCGTCGGCCTTCTTCTGCCTTGTTCGCCGAGCGGGTGAACAGCGTCACTTCGGCGCCCATGGCCTTGGCGAACTTGATGCCCATATGGCCCAGGCCGCCCATGCCGAGAACCCCCACCTTGTCGCCGGCCTTGACCCCGTAGTGCTTGAGTGGCGAGTAAGTGGTGATGCCCGCGCAGAGGATCGGCGCGGCGCTGGCCAGGTCGAGCTTGGCCGGGATCTTCACCACAAAGTGCTCGCTGACCACGATGCTGTCGGAGTAGCCGCCCATGGTGTTGCTGCCGTCTACCCGGTCCGGGGTGGCGTAGGTCATGGTCGGGCCTTCGAGGCAGTATTGCTCCAGGTCCGATTTGCACGCTTCGCAGTGGCGGCACGAATCCACCATGCAGCCCACGCCGACCAGGTCGCCAACCTTATGGGCGGTGACGCTGGCGCCGACGGCAGTGACCTTGCCGACAATCTCGTGGCCCGGCATCAATGGGTACACGGCGATGCCCCATTCGTTGCGCGCTTGGTGGATGTCGGAGTGGCAGACGCCGCAGTACAGGATTTCGATCGCCACGTCATCGGCGCGTGGGCTACGGCGCTCGAAGGACATGGGGGCGAGGGGAGTGGTGGCCGACTGGGCGGCATAACCGATGGCAGTGTACATGGTGAAAACCTCGCAAAAGCGTGGACGGGAGAGGTGGCGAATTCTGCGCGTCGACCCTGTGGGCGAACATGGCAAATGCTCCGAGTCTCATGCCTATTCGTCCGGGAGTGCCCGTGGATTGGATTCATTGGCCGCCAGACCTGCGATGATGTTCCTATCCCTTTTTCGCGAAGTTTTTTGCCATGTTGTTGACCCGCCATCTTGATGCCAACGCCACGCTGGTTTCCTTGATTGAGGGGCTTACGCCCTGCGACGGTTTCTCCCCGACCCACCTGGCAGGCGTGCAGGTGCTGCGCGCCAGTTGCGACGTGGCGCGCGGGCCGCAGATCTATGAGCCGAGTCTGATGTTCGTGGCCCAAGGCAGCAAGCTCGCCTACCTGGGCCCGCGCACCCTGGAGTACGGCGCCGGGCATTACCTGATCCAGGCGATGCCGGTGCCGTTCGAATGCGAGACGTTTGCCATGGCCGCCGATGCCCCGCTGTATGGCGTGACCGTAGGCATTGATCGGGTGGTGCTGGGCGAATTGGTGATGGCTATGGGTATGCAGGCCGGCCCGCCGCCGGCGGCGCAGACCTTGGAGTCGATGAGCTCGGTGGTGCTCGATGACGCGATGCGCGGTTGCGTCGAGCGGCTGTTGCAGTGCCTGCACGATCCACTGGAAGCCCGGATCATGGGACCGGCGAGGGTGCGGGAATTACTGTTCACCGCCTTGCGCGGGCCACAGGCCGATGTGCTGCGGGCGCTGGTGGAACAGCAGGGGCAGTTCTCGCGGATTGCCACCTCATTGAATCACCTGCATGCCCATTACGCCGAACCGCTGAACATCGAGACCCTGGCCGGTTATGCGCATATGAGTGCGTCGACGTTTCATGAGCATTTCAAGCGCTGCACCCTGCTGTCGCCGGTGCAGTACCTCAAGCGCTTGCGCCTGCTCAAGGCCCAGCAGTTGTTACTGGCAGAAGGCATGGGTGTGGCGCAGGCGGCGCATAACGTGGGGTATCAGAGTACGTCGCAGTTCAGTCGGGAATATAAGCGCTATTTCCTGCGCAACCCGGGTGAAGAGCGAGCAGCATAGATGATCGCTCCCTCGCGGAGCGGGGGAACGAGCAGGCAAGCCCACATTGACTCGAGTCGCCCATAAAAAAAGGCTCCCATTTGGGAGCCTCAGTTGGCTTACATATTCGGGTAAGTCGGCCCACCCGCGCCTTCCGGCGTCACCCAGGTGATGTTCTGCGAAGGGTCCTTGATGTCACAGGTCTTGCAGTGCACACAGTTCTGGGCGTTGATCTGGAAGCGCTTCTCGCCGTCTTCCTGGGTGATCACTTCGTACACGCCAGCCGGGCAGTAGCGTTGCGCCGGTTCATCGTAGAGCGGCAGGTTGGTGCCGATCGGGATGCTCGGGTCCTTGAGTTTCAAGTGGCACGGCTGTTCTTCTTCATGGTTGGTGCTGGAGAGGAACACCGAACTCAGCTTGTCGAAGCTCAGCTTACCGTCGGGTTTGGGGTAGTCGATCTTCTGGCTGTCCTTGGCCAGCTTGAGGCAGGCGTAGTCCGGCTTGGTGTCATGCAGGGTGAACGGCATTTTGCCGCCGAGGATGTTCTGGTCCAACCAGTTGAAGCCGGCACCGATGATCGGGCCGAACTTGTGCATCGCCGGGCCGAAGTTACGGGTGGCGAACAGTTCCTCATAGAGCCAGCTGGATTTGAAGCTGTCGACGTAGGCCGTCAGTTCATCACCGCCTTCGGATTCGGCGAACAGACGGTCAGCCACGGCGTCTGCGGCGAGCATGCCGGACTTCATGGCGGTGTGGCTGCCCTTGATCTTGGCCACGTTCATGGTGCCCAGGTCGCAACCGATCAGGGCGCCGCCCTTGAATACCATCTTCGGCAGCGAGTTGATGCCGCCCTTGGCCAGGGCGCGGGCGCCGTAGCTGATGCGCTTGCCGCCTTCCAGGTACTGGGCCAGCACCGGGTGATGCTTGAGGCGCTGGAACTCATCGAACGGCGACAGGAAGGTGTTGCTGTAGGACAGGTCGACGATCAGGCCTACGACCACCTGGTTGTTTTCCAGGTGATAGAGGAACGAACCACCGGTGTTCTCGTTGCGCATGATGTCCAGCGGCCAGCCGGCGGTGTGGACCACCAGGCCTGGTTGGTGCTTGGCCGGGTCGATTTCCCAGATTTCCTTGAGGCCGATGCCGTAGTGCTGTACGTCGGCATCGCTGTCCAGGTTGAAGCGCTGGATCAGTTGTTTGCCCAGGTGCCCACGGCAGCCTTCGGCGAACAGCGTGTACTTGCCGCGCAGTTCCATGCCTGGGGTGTACAGGCCTTCTTTGGGATGACCTTCACGGTCGACGCCGAGGTCGCCGGTGATGATCCCGCGCACTACGCCGTTTTCGTCGAACAGTACTTCCTGGGCCGCGAAACCTGGGTAGATTTCCACGCCCAGGTTCTCGGCCTGCTGGGCCAGCCAGCGGCACAGGTTGCCCAGGGAGATGATGTAGTTGCCTTCGTTGTGCATAGTCTTGGGCACAAAGAAGTCAGGCACCTTGGTGGAGGTGTCGCTGCTACGCAGTACATAGATGTCGTCGCGCACCACCGGGGTGTTGAGTGGAGCGCCCAGTTCTTTCCAGTCCGGGAACAATTCATTCAGGGCGCGTGGTTCAAACACGGCGCCGGACAGGATATGTGCGCCGACTTCCGAGCCTTTTTCGACCACGCAGACGCTGATTTCCTTACCGGCTTCGGCGGCCTTCTGCTTCAGTCGGCAGGCGGCAGACAGGCCCGACGGCCCTGCGCCGACGATGACCACGTCGAATTCCATGTATTCGCGTTCCACAGGCTATCTCCTACTCAAGGCTCAACAGTTTTTTTTCTAATGGGTGGAGGTTCGGTGTTTTATCTGTCGTCTTCTGCGCCAATTTCTTACAAAAGGGCAGGGGACGACCCACCTTTCTCTCTAGGTGGCGCATTATATCTACACCACTCTCAGCGTCCAATACAAACGTTTGTTTGAATTGCCCGCGAGCTAGGTAAATCAAAGCAACGCGGCTTATATCTGACCATTTTGCTGTATTGACCGGAAAAGGTGTTCCGGTCAATATACGGTCGGTTTTGCGCTTCTCGTAGGCGGACTGCCGGTTTCAAGGCCACGTCCAAAGACAAGGCACTGCTCATGCAGGTTGACGCGCACGTAATGCTGGCGCGCAGTTTACACGTTGCAAGGATGAATGACTTGTCAGTCACCCCTGACGAACGGTCTTTATTATTGAGTACGTGCAACGTTACCTGTCATGAAGGCCTGCGTTTTTAGAGGTGCCCTTGTGCGCCGTTGAGCATCTACCGCCAGGTTTATCCGGGCGGCTTCCTTTTCACCGGAGAGTAACGAGGAATCCATGAAGGTTCTTGTAGCTGTCAAACGCGTTGTCGATTACAACGTGAAAGTTCGCGTCAAGGCGGACAATTCCGGCGTCGATCTGGCTAACGTCAAAATGTCGATGAACCCCTTCTGCGAAATCGCCGTGGAAGAAGCCGTACGCCTGAAAGAAAAAGGTGTCGTGACTGAAATCGTCGTCGTTTCCATCGGTCCGACCACTGCTCAAGAGCAGCTGCGTACCGCCCTGGCCCTGGGTGCCGATCGCGCGGTTCTCGTCGAATCCGCTGAAGAGCTGACCTCGCTGGCCGTGGCCAAGCTGTTGAAAGCCGTTGTCGACAAGGAACAGCCGCAACTGGTGATCCTCGGCAAACAGGCCATCGACAGCGACAACAACCAGACTGGCCAGATGCTGGCTGCACTGACCGGTTACGGCCAGGGTACCTTTGCCTCGAAAGTCGAAGTCAGTGGCGACAGCGTTGCCGTGACCCGCGAAATCGACGGCGGCGCGCAGACCGTTTCCCTGAAACTGCCGGCCATCGTCACCACCGACCTGCGTTTGAACGAGCCGCGTTATGCGTCCCTGCCAAACATCATGAAAGCCAAGAAGAAGCCGCTTGAAGTGCTGACTCCGGATGCTTTGGGCGTTTCCACCGCCTCTACCAACAAGACCGTCAAAGTCGAAGCGCCAGCTGCACGCAGCGCGGGTATCAAGGTCAAGTCGGTGGCTGAACTGGTCGAGAAACTGAAAAACGAAGCGAAGGTGATCTGATCATGACTATCCTCGTAATCGCCGAACACGATAACAAGGTGCTGGCCCCGGCCACCCTGAACACCGTGGCTGCCGCTGCGAAAATCGGTGGTGATATCCACGTGCTGGTCGCTGGCCAGAATGTGGGTGCCGTGGCTGAAGCCGCCGCGAAAATCGCCGGTGTGAGCAAAGTACTGGCCGCCGACAACGCTGCCTACGCTCACCAGTTGCCGGAAAACGTTGCCCCTCTGGTTGCAGAGCTGGGCGCTGGCTACAGCCACATCCTGGCTGCCGCCACTTCCAACGGCAAAAACATCCTGCCGCGCGTTGCTGCGCAACTGGACGTTGACCAGATCTCCGAGATCGTTTCGGTCGAAAGCGCCGACACGTTCAAGCGCCCGATCTACGCCGGTAACGCCATTGCCACCGTGCAGTCCACTGCTGCGGTCAAAGTGATCACCGTCCGTGCCACCGGTTTCGACCCGGTTGCCGCTGAAGGTGGTTCGGCTGCCGTTGAAGCGGTGGCTGCCGCGCACGACGCTGGTACTTCCAGCTTTGTTGGCGAAGAGCTGGCCAAGTCCGATCGTCCTGAGCTGACCGCTGCCAAGATCGTCGTTTCCGGCGGGCGTGGCATGCAGAACGGTGACAACTTCAAACACCTGTACGCCCTGGCCGACAAGCTGGGCGCTGCGGTCGGCGCTTCCCGCGCGGCTGTTGACGCAGGTTTCGTACCCAACGACATGCAGGTCGGCCAGACCGGCAAGATCGTTGCGCCACAGCTGTACATCGCGGTCGGTATCTCCGGCGCGATCCAGCACTTGGCCGGTATGAAAGACTCCAAGGTGATCGTTGCGATCAACAAGGACGAAGAAGCACCGATCTTCCAGGTGGCGGATTACGGCCTGGTTGCGGACTTGTTCGAAGCCGTACCTGAGTTGGAGAAGCTGGTCTAAACCAGCCGCTTCACTTATAAAGAGCCCGGTCTTATGACCGGGTTTTTTTTTGCACGCCACTCTTGATCGGGAAACACGCCATGGAACTGCGTCGCTGGACTGTACTGCTGGGCCTGTCACTGCTGCCGACCGTGTCTATCGCGGCTGGCAAATGCGAGCGCCTAGTGGTGACCGGCAGCCCGGATGCGCCGCCCTACCTGTGGCGTGACCCCCAAGCCCCCACCCACCTGATCGGCGCGAATGCCGATGTGTTGCAACAAGTGGCCAAGGAACTGGGGCTGAAAATCGACCTGCTGTACGGCGGCAAGCGTTCCCTGGCTCTTGAAGAAGTGCGCAGCGGGCGCATGGACATGCTGCTCGACGCGCCGCTGAACGTCAGCGAGCTGGAGACCCTGGACTACATCCACCCGGCGCTGATGCAGGCCGATTACCGGGTGTGGACCCGGGTCGACTCGCCCCTGGTCTACGCCAGCGCGGCCGATTTGCATGGCCACAAGGGTGCGGTCTCGGAGCGGGCGCGCCTGTCCCCTGAGTTTGAAACCTTTGCCAGCGAGCACCTGACCCTGGAACGCGTGCCAACCCTGACCCCGGCCTTGCAGAAACTGTTGCTGGGTGAAGTGGACTACGTGCTGGCGGGACGTTACTCCGGCATGGCCATGGCCCAGACCCTGGGGATGAGCAAAGACTTGCTGGCCCGTGAGCTGCCGATTGATCAGCCGGGGCTGTTCCTGGCGATTTCCCACAACTCTGCCTGCAATGATCCGTGGTTGCGCGGACAGCTCGCGAAAAAGATGACAGAATTGGCCGCGTCCGGTCTGACGGAAGCCGCGTTGCAGCGCAATATCGAACGCTGGAAGACGCAGTTGCAGCAACCCGTCGGTACCTCAACAAAGTAGGGATTTTTAGTGACTATTCGACCTCTTTTCGCCGCCCTCGCCGTAGTAACGCTGGCGGGCTGTGCCGCAGATCCTGCGCCGAATGAGCAAA
This sequence comes from Pseudomonas sp. WS 5411, assembly GCF_012985595.1. Lineage (NCBI taxonomy): Bacteria > Pseudomonadati > Pseudomonadota > Gammaproteobacteria > Pseudomonadales > Pseudomonadaceae > Pseudomonas > Pseudomonas sp. WS 5411. The sequence goes on along the minus strand of NZ_JAARMC010000014.1, from coordinate 28,639 downwards.
TGCGCCTGACCCAGCAAGCCCTGGAGCAAGCCGCCGCCGTGGGGGCCGTTGCTGACGACGTGCCCGAGTTGAAACTCGCCGAAACGAAGCTGGCCCAGGCCAAGGCCGATATGGCGGATGAATCCTACAAGGATGCCCGCATGCTGGCTGAACAGGCCGAACTGGATGCCCGCTTGGCAGAGGCACGGGTGCTGACGCAAAAAAGCCAGGAACAGTTGAATGTCCTCGACACCCGTATCACCCGCCTGCGCAAACAGCTGGGAGATGCTCAATGAACCGTCTGACCTGTGGGCTGCTATTGAGCAGCTTGGTGCTCGGCGGCTGTGCCAGCCACCCCAATAGCGACACTGCGTTGCAACAGGCCGGCAGCGACTTCCAGAAGGTCAAGGAAGACTCCAATGTATTGCGCATCGCGCCCAAGGACGTGATCCGCGCCGGTGAGTCCCTGGCCCGCGCCGACCGTCTGTCCAGCTACTGGGGCAGTGGTGGCGACGTGGTGCATTACGCCTACCTGAGCCAGCGCTACAGCGCGATTGCCCGGGAACATACGCAACTGGTGCTCAACGAAGAACGTGCCGCCAAACGCGAACTGGAGCGCCAACGCCTGCAACTGGCGCTGCGCGAGGCCAAATTGTTGAGCGTGCAACAACAGGGCAAGTGGCTCGAAGAGCAGATCGCCAGCCTGACCACCACCCAGACCGATCGTGGCCTGGTGATGACCCTGGGCGATGTGCTGTTCGACACCGGCCAGGCTGAACTGAAAAACTCCGCCAACCGTACAGTGCTGAAGATCGTGCAATTCCTGCAACTGAACCCCAAGCGCGTAGTGCGGATCGAGGGCTATACCGACAGTACCGGCGGCGAGCAGGAAAACCTCAAACTGTCCCGTGACCGGGCACAGGCCGTGGCGGACGTACTGGTTGACCTGGGCATTGATGACAAACGCATCCAGGTGGAAGGTTATGGCGATCAGTACCCGGTGGAAGTGAATGCTTCCGAACGGGGGCGGGCGCAGAACCGGCGTGTGGAGATTGTCTTCTCCGATGACAAGGGCCAGCTCGGCGCCGCGCGCTGAACCTCAGTTCTTGTGGGCGCCGACTTGCCTGCGATACAGGCCACGCGGACTTTCAACTGAACCGCAGCGATGCCATTGCAGGCAAGCCAGCTCCCACAGGGAATAGGCTGTGTGTCTCGCCCCGTAACCCGATCCTCGATCGGGTTTTTCATGCCCGCCATTGCGTGCTCAACCCCTACAGTTTTTTCTATCACTGCCGCCCGTCCTCGACTATTGTGGCAACTGTCCCCGTACACTTCTAAACTGTGCCGGTATGTTTCACACAAAAATAAAATACCCGTGAAATCGAGTGCTGCGTCATGACCAATCTCTTGCTTTACCAACGTATCGCCCAGCAATTGGCTGAGGATATCCGGCGCGGTGTCTATCAACCGGGTGAGCGCGTGCCTTCGGTGCGCAAGATGAGCTCCCAGCTCAATGTCAGTCATGCCACGGTGTTGCAGGCCTACGCCAATCTCGAGGATCAGGGGTTGATCCGCGCGCGGCCGCAGTCCGGGTATTACGTGCACCAGACCCCGGCCCTGACCGCACCGACGCCGGATATTGCGCGGGTCGAGCGCCCGGGCCTGGTCACACGCAGCAGTATCATTCAACAGGTCTTGGTCGAGTCCCGTCGTGAAGGGGTGTTCCCGCTGGGGGCCGCCGTGCCCAGTGTCGATTACCTGCCGGTACGCGCGCTGCACCAGCAACTGGCCAAGGTCACGCGCTTTCAGAGCCCACGGGCGTTCAGCTATATGTTCAGCCCGGGCTTTGAGCCGTTGCGGCGCCAGGTCGCGATTCGCATGCGCGATGCCGGCGTGGTGGTCGACCCGTCTGAAGTGGTGATCACCCACGGGTGTGTCGATGCGTTGCAGATGTCCTTGCGCGTGCTGACCCGTCCCGGCGACCTGATCGCTGCCGAGTCCCCCACCTATTACGGCCTGTTGCAACTGGCGGACTTGCTCGGCCTCAAGGTCATCGAGATCCCCAGCGACCCGGCCACCGGCATGAGCCTGGAGGCTCTGCAACTGGCGGCCAACCAATGGTCGATCAAGGCCCTGGTGCTGACCACGCGCCTGAGCAATCCCCTGGGCGGCACCATGCCCGAAGAGCGGCAGAAACAGTTGCTGCGCCTGGCCTCGGATTTCGATATCCAGATTGTTGAAGATGATATCTACGGCGAATTGATGTTTGAATTGGGCCGCACCAAGGCCCTCAAGGCGTATGACCGCCTGGACCGGGTGATCTACTGCTCGAGTTTTTCCAAGACCCTGTCCCCCGGCGTGCGCATCGGCTGGATGATTGCCGGCAAATACCAGCAGGAGATCCAGCGCCTGCAGATGTTCAGCACCCACTCGGCGTGCAGCGTCACGCAGATGGGGGTGGCGGCGTACCTGGAGAACGGCGGTTACGACCGGCACCTGCGCTACATTCGCCAGGAATACCGCAAGAACCTCAGCGCCTTCCAGTTGGCGGTGCAGCAGTATTTCCCCGAAGGCACGCAGATGAGCCGACCGACCGGCGGTTTTATCCTGTGGGTCAGCCTGCCGGGCAGGGTCAACACCCAGGAACTGCACGTGCGCGCCCTGCAGCAGGGCATCAGCATTGCGCCGGGGCTGATCTTCAGCAATACAGAACAGTTCAACCACTGTATCCGGCTTAATTGCGGTACCCCGTGGAACCGTGAAGCCGAGCGCGCCTTGATGACCCTGGGCATGCTGGCCAACCAGTTGTGCCAGGAGGCGGCGAGCGGGTTTTGAAGGGCCAAAGACGGGCAGGAACGGTAGGTGGCTAATCACCGCGCTTGTCATGCCGCGCTCAACAAGCGAGCATATGGCCTTCTGCCGTTAATGCTGTAGGCGATATGACTTATATTTTTCCTGCCGCGCTGTTGATCTGTCTGGCGGGCCTGTGCAACGCCACGCCTGTACTGGCAGCACCTGCCAGTGCGCCGATCGTGCTGGCAGCCGCTGAACAAAAGCCGGCCCCGGCTAAAAAAACGGTCCAGGCGAAAAAGCCCGCCCCGGTTAAAAAAGCCGCCAAGGTGAAAAAGCGCGCACCTACCGCCAGCAAATCCAAGTCGGCCCGTGAAGTGGCCCAGACCAAGCTGGCGCCTGCACAACTGGACCTCAGTCTGCCCCAGGAAATGGTCCGCCATCTGCAGCCCCTTGGCACCATGCCGCAACCTAGAAACGTACCGTTGTTGCCGCCGATGTTTGATGAGAAGCCGGTCGATAACAGTGCATTCCAGATCAACGGGCGTTTGCTCAGCAATGAAATGCAGTTGCAAATGCGCAATGAAGAGCGACGCGACGTTGAAGGCGCGGCTCTGGATTTTGAATTCAAGAATTAATCTTCCCCGCAAAGTGACCTGATCCACTGACCTTCTGTCGCAGACTGGTCGGTCACTTTTGTTTTCTGCGAAAAACCCCTGTTAGACCATTTTAAAACGGATGTTTTAGGGCGTACTCTAGCCCGGCCATCAACACTATGTCGTCGAGGACCTGTTGGTCATGAAATGCCGTGAAGGCTGTGGCGCCTGCTGTATAGCCCCCTCCATCAGTTCGCCGTTGCCCGGTATGCCTAATGGCAAACCCGCAGGCGAACGCTGCCTGCATCTGTCGGTCGAACAGCTGTGCCAATTGTTTGGCCAGCCGGAGCGGCCTGCGGTGTGCGGTGCCTTTGCGGCAGATCTTGAGGTCTGTGGTAGTAGCCAGGAAGAAGCGATCAGGTTGATCGGCTGGTGGGAGCAGATGACGGCGGCTTAGTGGGCTTTAATGTCAGAACTTCAACAATAAGGAATACACCAATGGGTTCGCTGAAACGAATGGCTGTGTTGTGCGGTTTTACGGTGTTGTTTGCGGCTGCTGCACAGGCAGAAGAGTGGCAGGTTGCCAAGGATGAAGAAGGGATCAAAGTTGCCTTGAGTGAAGTGGCTGGCTCCAAGTACAAGGCTTATCGCGGCGTTACTGTGATCAAGGCGCCATTGGCCAAGGTCCAGGCCCTGCAGGACGATGTCGTCGGTGCCTGTAAGTGGATTCACGAATGCAAGTCGCAGAAGTTGCTCAAGAAGGAAGGCGACAAGAGCTGGACCTACACCCAGTTTAAGGCGCCGTTCCCGGTGACCGATCGTGACTCGATCCTGGAAATCACCACCACCCAGGCTGCCGATGGCAGCGTGACCCGCAAGCTGCTGGAAGTACCCACCTATCTGCCGGAAGAGAAGGGTTATGTGCGTGTGGCCCAGGTAGAAGGCTTCTGGAAACTGGTGCCCAAAGGTGCCGACCAGACCGAAATGACCTACCAGGTCCACACCGAGCCAGGCGGCAGCGTGCCTTCCTGGTTGGCCAACAAGTTTGTGGTTGAAGCCCCCTTCAACACCTTGAAAGCCCTCAAGGCAGCGGCCGAGAAGCCGTAAGCCCAACCGATCAGGTGCCTCCTGCCTTGAGTGGAACGATCGCCGGGCCCTCAAGGTCCAGATAGGTATAAGCCCATCCATGGGCTTTATCGAGGAGGCACTGATGCAAAACTGGCAAGTTACCTTCGTTGATGATCACGGCGTGCAGTCCGTGGAGCAGTTCAGCTGCGCGCAAAAGCCCAGCCTCGAAGTCGCCGCACAGATGATTCGCGCCAAATTACTGCCCATCCCCGCCAAACTGGACCTCAATGACCTGGACGGTCGCATCGCCGAACCGACGGTGAAAAGCCTGAAGGATCAGAACAGTATCCAGATCCTCGACATCTCTCCCGCCCCCTGAATATTCCCTGTACGTTGTTAAAGCGCTGCTGGTGGAGCTGATAGCTTCGCGCTACTCTGCAAGGGAGATCAGCGAATGAATCGCTAAGGTCTGGTCTTGTCAGCTACATGCTTGTTTTCCTGCGGTGATGTCATTGCCGTCTACCTGCGCTGTTCACGCGCAGGCCCTGGGAAGCACGGAAAGTCTATCCATCGGTTCAGGAGGACGTTTCATGAGCACAGCCTATCAAGAAGACATCAGCACCCACGTGTTACGCCGCATGAAAGAGGGCGGCTTTGACTTTTCACGTTTCCACCCCATCGAGTTCTACGCCATTTTCCCGGACGAGGAACGTGCGCGCCGGGCTGCGGGTCGGTTTCGTGGCGAGTCGATCAATGCCCAGGTCAGTGCGCGGGATGATGGCGCCTGGTTCCTGGAATTAAGCAAAGTCATGTTCGCCACCTATGACGGTATAGGTGATTTCGAGCAGGACTTTGAGGCGGTAGTCGAGCCCTTGGGCGGGATTATCGAAGGATGGGGTGTGAAGCACGAGGTTCGTGGGTTACCCATGTAGTCGCATGATCAATAAAGCAGCGTATCGGCTGACCCTTGGGTCGGCCGATTTTGTTTGGGGCGCGGCAAAGTACTGGGAACTTATTGCGAAAAATCCTCCACAAAAAAAAGGCCACCCGAGCAGGGTGGCCAAAAGGGAAGACCGGAAAGAAGGGGAACCGGTCGGTACTTGCACGAGCAAATTACCGGCGGTGCTGTGGGGATGCTGTAGGACGAATCCTGTTCAGCGAATGTGGGTGATTATCCGCAGGCTTTCCCGGGCAGTGAAATCAACTCTGACTATGCTGGTGATAGGCAATGCCTGCGTCGCTTTGAAGCGCGCGTGGCAACGCTTGGGCGTTAACTGCACCAGGACGGTGCGTAGCAGCCTTTTACTGTATCCAACTGATTGATACTTAAGTGTTTATGCCGCTGGCACGGGCCTTGCGACAGTCCGTTGCGTCCGGGTGACAAGGAGTTCGGCATGATCCGCACTTATTACGATGAAATGTACGATGAGGTCGGCCAGGTCCGGCCTCACTATCGCGAGTTTGCCCGCTGGCTGGCTGAAACCCCGACCGAACTGCTGGCCCAGCGCCGCCGTGAAGCCGATCTGCTGTTTCACCGCGCCGGTATCACCTTCACCCTGTACGGCGACGAACAGGGCACCGAGCGCCTGATTCCCTTCGATACCATCCCGCGCAGCATTCCCGCCAGTGAGTGGCGGGTGGTCGAACGTGGCTGTATTCAGCGGGTCAAGGCATTGAACCTGTTCCTCGCCGACCTGTATCACGACCAACGCATTATCAAGGCCGGGATTATTCCTGCCGAGCAAGTGTTGGCCAATGAGCAATACCAACTGGCGATGCAGGGCCTGGACCTGCACCGTGGTCTCTATTCCCACGTCTCTGGGGTCGATCTGGTACGGGATGGCGACGGCACGTACTACGTGCTGGAAGACAACCTGCGCACCCCCAGCGGTGTGAGCTACATGCTCGAAGACCGTAAGATGATGATGCGCCTGTTCCCTGAACTGTTCGCCGCCCAACGCATCGCGCCGATCGACCATTATCCCAACCTGCTGCTCGACACCCTGAAAAGTTCCAGCCCGCTGGACAACCCCAGTGTGGTGGTACTGACGCCAGGGCGGTTCAACAGTGCGTTTTTCGAACATGCGTTTCTTGCCCGGGAAATGGGCGTGGAACTGGTGGAGGGCGCCGACCTGTTCGTGCGTGACGACCGGGTATTCATGCGCACCACCGACGGGCCCAAGGCGGTGGACGTGATCTACCGGCGTCTCGACGATGCCTACCTCGACCCGTTGGCCTTCAACCCGGAGTCGATGCTCGGCGTGCCGGGCCTGCTGGCCGCCTATCGCTCGGGTAATGTGGTGCTGGCCAATGCCATTGGCACCGGGGTGGCGGATGACAAATCGGTGTATCCCTTCGTCACCGACATGATCCGCTTTTACCTGGATGAAGAACCCATTCTGAAGAACGTTCCGACGTTCCAGTGCCGCAAGCCTGACGAGCTGTCCCATGTGCTGGCCAATTTGCCAGAGCTGGTGGTCAAGGAAACCCAGGGCTCCGGTGGCTACGGCATGCTGGTCGGGCCAGCCGCCACGGCCGCCGAGATCGAAGCCTTTCGCGCACGGATCAAGGCCAAGCCCCATGCCTACATTGCCCAGCCGACCCTGTGCCTGTCGACGTGCCCGACCTTTGTCGAAAACGGCATCGCACCGCGGCATATCGACCTGCGGCCGTTCGTCTTGTCGGGCAAGGAAACCCGCGTGGTGCCGGGCGGGCTGACCCGTGTCGCGCTGCGTGAAGGCTCGCTGGTGGTCAACTCGTCCCAGGGCGGCGGCACCAAAGACACCTGGGTGGTGGAGGATTGAAGCCATGTTGAGCAGAACTGCCTCGGATTTATATTGGATGTCGCGCTATCTGGAGCGCGCGGAAAACCTCGCGCGCATGCTGGATGTCAGCTATTCGCTGTCGCTGATGCCCCAGGATGGACGCGGCGATGGCCTGCACGAACTGGCCATGCCCCTGCTGATCACCGGCACCCTGGACGACTATCACGCGCGTCACGGCGAATTGCATGCCGAGCGTTTGTTGCACTTCTTTGCCCTGGACGCCGCCAATCCGGCGAGCATCTACAGTTGCCTGGGTGCCGCCCGCGCCAGTGCCCATGCCGTGCGTGGGCGAATCACCGCCGACATGTGGGAAAACATCAACGCCACCTGGCTGGATATTCGCGTCATCGCCCAGGAAGGCCTGAGCCGTTATGGCATGAGCCGTTTCTGCGAATGGGTCAAGGAACGCTCCCACCTGTTTCGCGGCGCCACCTACGGCACCATCATGCGCAACGACGCTTTTCGCTTTATTCGCCTGGGCACCTTTATCGAACGGGCGGACAACACTTTGCGCCTGTTGGATGCCCGCTACGAGATGGCCGGTGACCAGGCCGAAGTGGTGATTGATGGCACCGCCCACGCCTACTACCAATGGAGTGCGCTATTGCGGGCCTTGTCGTCGTTCGAGGCCTACACCGAAATCTACCGTGATGCCCCCGGCGCTCGTCAGGTGGCCGAACTGTTGCTGCTGTGTGCCGATGTGCCGCGCTCTTTGCGCGCGTGCAGCGAAGAAATCGACCAGATCCTCGCCAGCCTGCCCGGCCTCAACGGCCGCCCGGCGCAGCGCCTGGCCGCCGAGATGGACGCGCGCCTGCGCTTTACCGCGATTGACGAAATCCTCGAGGAAGGCCTGCACGCCTGGCTGACCGACTTCATCCCCCTGGTGCGCCAGTTGGGTAACGCCATTCACCATTCCTACCTGGAGGCGGCATGAGACTTTCTATCAGCCACGAAACCACCTACCGCTATGAAGACCAGGTGCGCGCGAGCATCCAGTACCTGCGCCTGACCCCTCACGACAGCGAGCGTCAGCATGTGCTCAGTTGGCAGCTGGATCTGCCGCGTCCGGTACGGGCCCAGTTGGACCCGTTCGGCAATATCCTGCATGTGCTGACCCTGGATGAGCCCCATGAATCAATCATCATCGGCGCCCGGGGCCAGGTGGATATCGACGAGTGGCGCGAGGCCGAGCATGACAGCCAGTCGCCATTTCCTTTCCAGCGTTGCACGCGCCTGACCGAACCGGACGAGGCCCTGCGTGCCTTTGCCGAGCAGCACTGTGGCAAGCGCCGGGATCGCACTGCCCTGATTGACCTGATGCACGCCCTCAACCAGCACATCGCCTATGTGCCGGGCGCCACCCAAGTGGAGACCAGCGCGGCCGAGGCGTTCGCCGGGCGGGCCGGGGTTTGTCAGGATCATGCCCACGCCTTCCTGGCCTGCGCGCGCAGCCTGGGGATCGCCACGCGCTATGTGTCGGGGTATTTGTACAGCGAGGACAGTGAACACCTGGCCAGCCACGCCTGGGCCGAAGCCTGGCTGGATGACGCCTGGTACAGCTTCGATGTGACCAACCAGTTGGCGCGCCCGGAGCGGCATTTGAAACTGGCAGTGGGCCTGGATTACCTCGATGCATGCCCGGTGCGCGGCATGCGCCGTGGCGGCGGGCACGAGCAGATGCATGCCAGGGTATTTGTGGCACCGAGCCCGGTGATTCTGGTGCAGCAGCAATAATCCCCGCCGCATCCTGCTGAAGCCGGCTAGCCGGCTCTATCAGTGCGCGTCGGTTTTGCGCGTGGCCATATGCTTCAAATACCCTACCAGCAACTCCAGGTCGGCATCCGGCAACACGCTGGCGGCAAACGCTGGCATTTTGGCTTGCGGCCAATGCCTCAGGCTCTGGGGATCACGGATATAACGCTTGAGGAAGTCGCCGCCGAAATACTCGGTCGGGCTGTAGGGCAGATTCAGATCCGGCCCTACCTGCGCGTCACCCGCGCCGTTTAGACGATGACAGGCCAGGCAGTTTTTCTGAAACAGGGCAAACCCCTGGTTGATCGGGTCATTCACCGCCAGCGCCGGGTCCGGCAGCAGCGCCGGGAAGCGTTCGGCAACGGTTCTCAGCTGTTTGATCGTCGAGATCTGAAATGGCCATTGTTCCGGGCTGATCCCGCTCGCCTGGGGCCGGGTCCATACCAGATAGAACGGCCCAGCACTGGGTTTGCCAGTGGCCAGTGGCGGCCAAGGATGAACCGGATCTTCCACCGCCAGCCACGCCTGGGCGCCGCTTTGCTGAAGCAGCGGTGCGGCGGCCAGTTCGGCGGCAAAACCATCCAGCGCCACCGCCTGCACATGGTTATGCGCCAGCAGGCCCGGTAAGAGTGCGGCCAGCGGCACCGCGCGATAGGTCATAGTGCGCTTGTAGGAAACGTCATCGACGATCTGCACGGTCTGCGCAGCCGGGTGCTTGAGCAGGTCTGCGGTTTGCCACGTGGTGCGGCTGTGATCCAGCTCGATGGTCAACGAGGCGGCGTTGGCGGGGTAGGCCAGGATCAGCAGCAACAGAACGATAAGGTGTTTCAAGGCAGGGCCCATCCGGCAATGGCGATAGGGTCTCAGGATACCGGACAACCACCACCAAACCGCAGGCAAAAAAGGCAGCCCCGGTTACGGGAACGCTCTAGGCGGTTTCCCGGACGGTGCTGCCAAAAGCTTGAGTATTCAGGTGTGATCGGCCCGCTCAACCAATGATCTTGGTCAGGTTGGGCAAAATCAGAATCAGTGTGGTGGCGAAGAGAATAAGCCCCGCCTGGCGAACTTTCGATTGTTTGAACATGGCTGACTGCCTTTTGTTGTTATTCCTGAGCCAAGCACCATCATTGGCTACATTAAGCCGGCTAGATGGCATTTTTCTTACAGCTGCTCCAGCAAGACCCGGCAGCAGCGTCATACACTTCTTACTGATTCAACCTTAGAGCCCTTGTCGGGCTTGACTTAGAACGCTTTCGTATCAAGTTATATTGAAAGCCGTTTAAAAAAGCATGAGGCATATAGCCATCTGCGCCCCAGCCCCTTGGCTAGACAGCTAAAACGATTAACCCGGTGTTTCCGATAGTCTCCTACCGTTCGTCTGAGCGTGGTCGTCAAGGTCAATGAGCGCATCGGTCATTGAATCTGCCCTCGCGGCGCTTAAGGTAAGGGCACGGTCGGCTCTCCCCTTGAGAGCTCCATTGCACAGTGGTTCGAGGACGTCATGACCCAAGCTTTGATCTTTGATGCGATACGTACGCCCCGGGGCAAAGGCAAGGCCGATGGCGCCTTGCACAGCGTCAAGCCGGTGAACCTGCTGGCCGGCTTGCTCACCGCCCTGCAACAGCGCAGCGACCTGGACACGCGCCAGGTGGATGACATCGTGCTCGGTTGCGTCACGCCGGTCGGGGATCAGGGCGCGGACATCGCCAAGACCGCCGCGCTGGTGGCCGACTGGGACGTCAGCGTCGCCGGTGTGCAGGTCAACCGCTTCTGCGCGTCGGGCCTGGAGGCGGTCAACCTCGGTGCGATGAAAGTGCGGTCCGGCTTCGAGGACCTGGTGGTGGTGGGCGGTGTCGAGTCCATGTCCCGCGTGCCCATGGGCAGTGACGGCGGTGCCTGGGTGCTGGACCCGCAGACCAATATGCACAGCCACTTCACGCCCCAGGGGATTGGTGCCGACCTGATTGCCACCCTGGAAGGCTTCTCCCGCGAAGATGTCGATGCCTTCGCCTTACACTCTCAGCAGAAAGCGGCGCGGGCCAGGTCAGAGGGTTCCTTCAAGAAATCCCTGATCCCGGTGCAGGACCAGAACGGGATCGTGTTGCTCGATCACGACGAATTTATCCGTGGCGACTCAACGCTCGAGGGCCTGGGCAAGCTCAAGCCGAGCTTCGAAATGATGGGGCAGATGGGCTTTGATGCCACGGCGTTGCGGGTCTACAGCCATGTCGAGCGCATCCAGCATGTGCACACACCGGGTAACAGCTCCGGGATTGTCGATGGCGCGGCCTTGATGCTGATCGGCTCCGAGGCCCGTGGTCGTGAACTGGGGCTGCATGCGCGTGCGCGCATCGTTGCCACGGCGGTGACCAGCACCGACCCGACCATCATGCTTACCGGCCCCGCGCCCGCCACTCGCAAGGCCCTGGCCAAGGCCGGCCTGCGGGTCGAGGACATCGACCTGTTCGAGGTCAACGAAGCCTTTGCCTCGGTGGTGCTCAAGTTCATCAAGGACATGGGCATCGACGCTGCCCGGGTCAATGTCAATGGCGGCTCGATTGCCATGGGCCACCCGCTGGGGGCCACGGGGTGCGCGATCCTCGGCACCTTGCTCGACGAACTGGAGGCGCGCCAGCAGCGCTACGGCCTGGCCACACTCTGTGTGGGCGGCGGCATGGGTATCGCCACCATTATCGAACGCCTCTGAGCCTAAGGAATTTGTCATGACCGACGCCATTCGTTACGAAAAAGGCCAGGACCAGATCGTGGTGCTGACCCTCGACATGCCCGGCCAGAGTGCCAACACCATGAACGCGGCCTACCGCGAGGCCATGGCCGCCACCGTCGCGCGCCTGGACGCGGACAAGGACGCGATTGCCGGGGTCATTATTACCTCGGCGAAAAAAACCTTCTTTGCCGGCGGCGACCTCAATGAACTGATCAAAGTCGACAAGCCCCACGCCAAGGCGTTCTACGACATGGTCCTGGGCCTGAAGGCGCAACTGCGCAGCCTGGAAACCCTGGGCAAGCCGGTGGTAGCCGCGATCAACGGCGCGGCCCTCGGCGGTGGCTGGGAGTTATGCCTGGCGTGCCAGCATCGTGTGGCGCTGGATCACCCAGCCGTGCAGATCGGCTTGCCGGAAGTCACCCTCGGCTTGCTGCCGGGCGGCGGCGGGGTGGTGCGCATGGTGCGCATGCTGGGCCTGGAGAAGGCTTTGCCGTACCTGCTGGAAGGCAAGAAGATCAGCGCGCAAAAGGCTCTGCAGGCCGGTTTGATCGACGAATTGGCGGCGGATCGCGACGAACTGCTGGCCAAGTCCCGGGCCTGGATCCTGGCCAATCCGACGGCCAGGCAGCCTTGGGATATCAAGGGTCATCAGATCCCCGGTGGCACACCGTCCAACCCCAAAGTCGCACAAATGCTCGCCATTGCGCCGTCGATCCTGCGCAGCAAAACCAATGGCTGCTTCCCCGCGCCGGAGAAAATCCTCTGTGCCGCGGTGGAAGGCGCCCAAGTGGACTTCGACACCGCACACCTGATCGAGACCCGCTATTTCACCGAACTCACCACCGGCCAGGTGGCGAAGAACATGATCGGCACCTTCTGGTTCCAGCTCAACGAAATCAACGCCGGTGGCTCACGCCCTGGGGGATTTGCGCCGTATGTCACACGCAAGGTCGGCATCCTCGGCGCCGGCATGATGGGTGCGGGGATTGCCTATACCAGCGCATCGGCGGGCGTGGAGGTGGTGCTCAAGGACGTCACGCTGGCAGCGGCAGAGAAGGGCAAGGCACACTCGGCAGCGTTGCTGGACAAGAAGGTCAGCCGTGGGCAACTGACCCCTGAGCAGCGCGAAAGCACCCTGGCGCGGATCCATCCTACCGATAGCGATGCCGACCTGGCCGGTTGCGACCTGATCATCGAAGCCGTATTCGAAGACCGCGACCTCAAGGCCAAGGTCTCGGCCGCCGCCCAGCAGGTGGTAGGCGCTGACGCCGTGATCGCTTCCAACACGTCCACCTTGCCCATCAGCGGCCTGGCGAGCGCGGTGCCTGATCAAGGCAAGTTTATCGGCCTGCACTTCTTCAGCCCGGTGGAAAAAATGCCCCTGGTGGAAATCATCAAGGGCGCCAACACCAGCGACGAAACCCTGGCTCGTGGTTTTGATTTCGTACTGCAAATCAAGAAGACCCCGATTGTGGTGAATGACAGCCGCGGCTTCTTCACCTCGCGGGTGTTCGGCACCTTCACCAATGAGGGCATTACCCTGCTCGGCGAAGGCGTGGCCGCGCCGATGATCGAGACCGAGGCGCGCAAGGCCGGGATGCCGATTGGCCCGCTGGCGATCTCTGACGAAGTTTCCCTCAGCCTGATGAGCCATATCCGCCAGCAGACAGCCAAGGATCTGCATGCCGAAGGCAAGGCCCTGCCCGAGCATCCGGCGTTTGCAGTGATTGACCTGCTGCTCAATGAGTACAAGCGCCCAGGCAAGGCGGCGGGCGGTGGTTTCTACGAGTACCCCAATGGTGGCCAGAAATACCTGTGGCCAGAACTCAAGGTGCGCTTTGAAAAGCCGGGCCAACAGATTTGCGCCCAGGACGTGCGCGACCGCCTGCTGTTTATCCAGGCCATCGAAACGGTGCGGTGTGTGGAGGAGGGCGTGTTGATGTCCACTGCCGATGCCAATATCGGCTCGATCTTCGGCATCGGCTTTGCGGCCTGGACCGGCGGGGCGCTGCAGTTTATCAACCAGTATGGGCTGAACGACTTTGTGGCCCGGGCGCGTTACCTGGCCGAGCAGTATGGCGAGCGCTTCAGCCCGCCAGCGCTGTTGCTGGAAAACGCCGCCCAGGGCACGACGTTCTAACCTCCCGTCCGGGCCTGGGTGGGGCTTGCCTTGAAAGGGTATTTCAAGGCAGGCTGGTGGGTGTGCGTTATTCCCATCACCGTGTCAGGTATTTTTTATGTCGCTACGCGTCTGCATTCTGGAAACCGATATCCTGCGTCCGGAACTGGTCGATCAATATCAAGGTTACGGGCAGATGTTCCAGCGCCTGTTTTCGCAGCAGCCGATTGCCGCCGAATTCGTCGTCTACAACGTCATGGAAGGTCACTATCCGGCGGACAGCGAAGTGTTCGACGCCTACCTGGTCACGGGTAGCAAAGCGGACTCCTTCGCTACCGACCCGTGGATCGAAACCCTCAAGGCCTACCTGTTGAACCGCTATGAGCGGGGCGACAAGCTGCTTGGCATCTGTTTCGGCCATCAACTGCTGGCGCTGCTGCTGGGCGGCAAGAGCGAGCGTGCGAGCCAGGGCTGGGGCGTGGGCACCCACAACTATCAATTGGCCGCCAAGGCACCGTGGATGAGCCCGGTGGTGGAAGAACTGACCCTGTTGATCAGCCATCAGGATCAGGTCACGGCATTGCCGGAAAACGCCACGGTGATCGCCTCCAGCGACTTTTGCCCGTTTGCTGCCTACCACATCAATGACCAGGTGCTGTGCTTCCAGGGCCACCCGGAATTTATCCACGACTACTCCCGGGCCTTGCTCGATATCCGCCAGCTCAACCTGGGCGAGCAGATCTATCAGCAAGGTGTCGCCAGCCTTGCACGCGACCACCACGGCGTGACCGTGGCGGAATGGATGATGCGTTTTGTGGCCCACAAGCCGCAGGTTGCCTGACTGTGAGCGGTCGGGGTGGGCAGGCTACAGCCACCCCGAGCGCTTGAAGCTGGCCCACAACCCCGTGCACCCCACCGCGATAAACCCCAGCACCGCAAAATAGCCGTAGTGCCATTGCAGCTCCGGCATATTCTGGAAGTTCATCCCGTAGATCCCGGCCACCGCCGTGGGGAAGGCGAGGATCGCCGCCCAGGCTGCAAACTTGCGCTGCACCACGCTCTGGCGCGAGGCTTCCAGCAGCACGCCGATCTCGATGGTCTGGCTGGCGATGTCGCGCAGGGTCGAAAGGTCTTCCATCTGCCGCGTGACGTGGATCTCCACATCGCGGAAGTACGGGCGCATGTTCTTGTCGATAAACGGGAAGTCCAGCTTCTGCAGTTCCTCGCTGATTTCCACCATCGGCGCCACATGCCGGCGCAGCCGCAGTACGTCGCGGCGCAGGCCATGCAGGTTCTGGATATCGCGCTCATTCAGGGAGTTGCACAACACGTTGTGCTCCAGCGCGTCGATCTCGGCATGAATCGCCTCGCTCACCGGCTGGTAGTTTTCGGTGACAAAATCCAGCAGCGCATAGAGTACGAAATCCTCCCCGTGCTCCAGCAACAGCGGCCGCGCCTCACAGCGCTGGCGCACATAGCCGTAGGACGCCGAGTGGCCGTTGCGCGCGGTGATGATATAGCCTTTGCCGGCGAAGATATGGGTCTCGATAAACTCCAGCTTGCCCTCATGGCGCACCGGCGAGTAGGTCACGATAAACAGTGCGTCGCCAAAGGTTTCCAGCTTGGGGCGGCTGTGTTTTTCCAGGGCGTCTTCGATGGCCAGTTCATGCAGGTTGAACTGGCGTTGCAGGTTGGCCAGCTCCTGGGCGTCGGGCTCTTCCAGGCCGATCCACACAAAGTGACCGGGCTTGGCTGCCCAGGCGGCGCCTTCATCGAGGGTGATATTCTGGATTTTTTTCCCGGCGCTATAGACGGCCGCCGCAACAACTCTACCCATAATGCTGATCGCTTCTTTACAAGTGGCAGTAACCGGCCAGCTTAGCCTGAAACGCCATCTTGTAGGAGCCGGCTGGCCTTCAGGGTTGTTGCAGTGCTTGATCCATGGCTTCAATACACTCGACCATCTGCCCCCGGCATTTCTCCATCAACTCGGGCATGTCATCCATCGTCAATCCAGCTGTAGGAATTGGCGCTAATGACCGGATCAAAATATCGCCACTGTTCCAGCGATTGAGCTTCATATGGGTCACATAGGTACTGACGCACACCGGCACAATCGGCACCCCGGCGGCAATCGCCATCTGGAACGCGCCCTTCTTGAACGGCAACAACGATTCGCCCAGGTTGCGCGTGCCTTCCGGAAACACCCAGATCGAAGTTTCTTCGTGTTGCAGGGTATGGGTGGTGGTCAACATCGAGCGCCGCGCCTTCTGCGCATTGCCCCGGTCAATCAGCACATTGCCCGCCAGCCAGAACAGCTGGCCGAAAAGTGGCACCCACTTCAGGCTCTTCTTACCGATGCATACGGTGCGATAGGGCACTACGTTGCCGAATACGAACAAATCATAGTTGGACTGGTGATTGGCAATAATCACGCAACTGTTCGGCTTGTCGCGCAGCGAATCCACTTGTGCCTTGACCTGCAGGCGTAGGATCCACATGGCGGGCAGGGCATACAGGCGTGCGCACAGGCGACTGTTATCCGGGTTGAACGGCCGGCACACACCCAGCAATACTCCGAGCACACCGGCGATCAGAAAATGCAGGCCCATCAATAACATGCGTAAACAATAAAGCATCGACACGGCCCATCGGGACAAAAGGTGGCGCAGTGTACGGACGTGCACTGTATTCGGCAATTACCCCAGTAGAGGTAGGAGATGGGCGATGTTTAAGGACATGTTTCAGCAGATGGAGACAGATGCCATCTAGAGCGGCTGCAAGGCGATTAACACTAGGCCGTAAGAAGAATCCCTGTGGCGAGCGGGCTTGCCCGCGTAGGGCTGCGAAGCAGCCCCAAAACTACCTGTGGGAGCTGACTGGATAATTGCCGTGGCTTTAAAGGGGGCTGCTCTGCAGCCCTACGCGGGCAAGCCCGCTCGCCACGGGCTTTGATTGAGGCCGGTGTGGGTGATTAGCCCAGATGTTCCTGGTCCTGGATGATCGCGTTATCCAGCAACTCCAGCAGGGCCTTACGCACCTTCAGCTTGGTGTGCTTGTGGGCATTCATATTGATCTTCTTCAACTGCCGCGCCGCTTCCAGGGCCGCGGCTTGCAGCTCTTCGGGTGCCACCACCTTATCGAGGAAACCGGCGCTCAGGGCGTCCTGCGGGGTGAACATCTCGGCATTGATCACCGAACGATGAAACGCCGACTTGCGCAAGCGATCCCGCGCCAGTTCAATCCCGGCATGGTGCATGGTCATGCCGATCATCACTTCATTCAGGCCAATGCTAAAGGGCCCCTCGACACCAATCCGGTAATCGGCCGACAACAACAGGAACGCCCCCTTGGCCACCGCATGCCCAGGGCACGCCACAATCACCGGGAACGGGTGCGACAACAGGCGGCGCGCCAGGGTCGAACCCGACGTCACCAGGCTGACCGCCTCTTTAGGGCCAGCCGTCATCACTTTCAAATCATAACCACCCGACAGAATCCCCGGCGTACCGGTGATAATCACCACCGCACGATCCTTCTCGGCCTGGTCCAGCGCTTCATTAAACGCACTGACCACGGCAGGGGAAATGGCATTGACCTTACCGTTGCTCAAGGTCAGGGTCGCGATACCGTCTTCGAGGTGGTAGGCAATCAACTCACTCATGACGCGATTCCTTGTAATACGTTTAATAGAAGGGCAGGCCGCAGACGTTACCCAGCATGACCGCCCCGGTAAAGCGCCATGACTGACTGGCCAGTCAGACTTTCCCCAACCACCGGGCCTGCAGCAGCCTACGACAGCGCTCGCCAGCCCCTGCGCACGCCTGCCGACAAGCCTTGAAAATGGCACAATCGCCACCCTTCACCCCGCGCCGCAGAGAAGGGAGCCGAGATAACCGTCTAAGCGCATGAAAATTCTGAAAAAAACCTTTGCCATCGGAAAAGCTTTCGACTACATTAGCGCGCCTCGACAGACTGAATCAGTTTGACGAGATACGGTGAAGTGTCCGAGTGGCTTAAGGAGCACGCCTGGAAAGTGTGTATACAGGAAACTGTATCGAGAGTTCGAATCTCTCCTTCACCGCCACATTCTACAAACACAAACCCCCGGTTTTCCTAGAGAAAGCCGGGGGTTTGTGGTTTTTGGTGTCTGAAAAATGGGCATATGGGACTGGCAGGCGTTTATGGGGACTCATTTGATCGGCCCGGCTGCCCCTCAATCTGTCGGTCCAGGTTCCGTTCGTGCATGATGGTGTCGGATTAGTGCTCCCTCATTTTTGACCACGTTTGACCTTGTCGTAGAAATAACGGTTCGGGTGGTGAGAATGACACACACTGTGGCGGCTCCCTGAATTTGGCTAGGTGCGTACTGGTGGGTTTGATGTGTCATTTGCGTACGGTTGGAGATGTAGGTGGTAGACCGTGCTCCTACTGTTGTTCTTACAAAATGTAGTGAGCTTCGAAAGGAATCTAAATTTACTGGAGGTTGGTATGGCTTCACCACAGCAAGAGCTAATCGTTAGAGGCGAGCAGGTAGAGCGTATTTACATAAATTATGTAGATAGAAAGTACGTCGTGAATCGGCGCTATCAGCGGAAGCTGATCTGGACTATTGAAGAAAAGCAAAACTTCATTGATTCCATAATTAGCGGGTTTCCTGTACCGATTATTCTGCTTGCGGACCCGCAAGATAATCCGGCGGGTCATTTGGAAATCATTGATGGCATGCAGCGCATGGACGCAATTACGTCATTTATTAGTAATGACTTTTCTGTTGATGATACTTTTTTTGACTTGAATACATTTGCTACAACAAAGGATATGCTGGATCGAGGCGTCTTGGCACAGCGTACTCCATTAATGTCGCGGGAAAAATGCCTTTCGATCGCGGCCTACCCGGTTCCACTTTCTATTTATGAGTTTGCTGATGGCGAGTCAGTTGATGAGGTGTTTAGGCGAATTAACTCGGGCGGCCGTCAACTGTCTCGTCAAGAGTTAAGGGTGGCAGGTGCTACGAACGCTTTCGCTGATTGCGTACGCGTGGTGTCTTCAAGAATTCGCGGTGATACTTCTAACGGTGTTTCGCTATTTTTGAATGAAATGAAAAAAATTAGCATCACTAATAGAGAGCTTTCTTACGGGATTAATGCGGACAACGTCTTTTGGGTGTATCACGGGATTTTAACAAAAGATCATCTTCGACAAAGTCGAGATGAGGAACTTGTGGCTGACGTGATTGCTTATATGGTATCTGATGGGCCGGTAGCATCTAGGACTGAGTTGTTCGATGATTACTACGGTGCCAAAGTCCCCCTTGAAGGTGGGAACCTTGATAGGTTCCGATCCATGGATCAAGCGATTCGGCGTCGAAATCCTGATTTAGTAGATCTTGATTATCAGCGTACTCATGATGCTCTTGTATTAATGTTGGTTCAGGCAGGGGTGTCTTTCTACCAGCTATTATTCCCTGGCAGCGGAGTAGGGAATCCTATTCCTCGATATTTTCAAGCTGTATTCTTGGCCATGCATGACCTGATTGTCAGAAAGAGCATGGTGGTAGCTGATAGGGCTGGTGCAATCGTTGCTTTAACGAACAAAGGTAAGAATATCGTAATTCAAGAGGGTGGTCGCTGGGGTGCTGAAAATAGAGCCGCAGCGGTAAATACTGTTATTGGTATTATTCAGCAGTACTTTGAGGTGGATTCGAATCCAGATCCTGCGAAAGTCCACTGGGTGACTAAACTACAGAATTTACTTACGAACTCTAAAACTGAACAAGCTGCGTTTGATTTTAAGCAAGGGTTTTTGGAGCTTTCTGATAGCCCTAGGTTTGATGATGGGTCGTTTGACAAGATTTTGGAAACCTGTGCTGCAATTGCAAATATCCAGAAGGGGCATAAAGGATATGTGGTTGTAGGTGTTGCTGATAACGCTCCAACTGCGTTACGTGTAGGTAAGCTATTTGGTGTTGAACCACTTTTGTTTGGGGAGTTTCATGTTACAGGTGTTGAGCATGAGGCCAAATTCCTAGATAAAAATTTGGATCAGTTGTTTCAAATAATAACTGATCGTATCAATCGTTCTGAGCTTTCTGAACCATTGAAGTCATATGTTGGTACGCATATGAAATGTGTAAGTTATTTTGATAAAACAGTTTTTGTTATTGAGGTAGAAGGGCAGCAACAGCCATCGCTCTATAAAAAGAAATATTTCACAAGGCGTGGCACGCAAGTTGTTGAGCTGGAACCTGAAGATTTTCCAACCTTGTTCTCAAGGTTTCGATAGTTTTTAAAGTCTTTAGTAGTGCGCCTTTTCGATAGGGCGCATTTTTTGAACGAGACGTTTTCCTTCACGAAAATTCGTTAGGAGGGGGAAGATGCTGCGGGCTATCCGTAATGCCGCACTCGTATTGATTAAGTGCGGTAGCATCATTCGCTATAGTTTCAATGCCAACTGCAACATCCCGATAACATTCAGCCCATCTTCATCGATCCACGTCCCGTAATGCTGACGGATCATGTTTCCGTTGGTATGGCCCATTTGTTCGGCTATCCAGTCTATCGCCGCTATCCCTGTGGTAAGTAGTTGACTGGCATGCGTGTGTCGGCATTGGCCAGGTCCCCGATAGCGAACCCCGGCCGCAAGCAAATGAGTCTTGAAAAACCTATCACGCACCACGAAGTCGCTGATGTGCGGCAGACCGCTTTTCGTATTCAGGAAGACGAAGTGCAGTTTGTGTTTCCGTACCGTCTTGTAGTACCCGCTCAACAATATCGACGGTATCTGCTTTTCTGTTGCGGTTCAGTGCATCGATCTTCTGCAGCGCATCCCAGGCCGGAGCGAGTAGGCGGACCTTGCGCGTCGATCGCCGGATTTTAGTCACCCGATAAGCCCCGCGTACCTTGGATCGACGGAACGTTACAGTGCCTTGCTCCAGATCGATATCCTCCCAGGCCAGGGCGATGGTCTCAGATACCCGGGCGCCGGCCCATATCATGAACTGAATCATCATTAGCTTTTGTGTACGGCTGGTGTGGGTTTCCAGGATCTGTTTGATTTCGGCCCTGGTGAATGGGTCGGGTGCCTCAGGATCTGGTAACCGGACCATTAAACCCTCGGTGGGGTCATGCGCCACTTTCATCCTGGTGCGGTACAGCCTGAACACCTGGCGCACGTTCCTGATGATGTCGCGGATAGTCTTGTTTTTTAACGTTTTCGACAGGCTTCCCTGTATCCACTCCTGCAGGTCTAGGTGGTCGATGTTGTTGATCTGTATTTTCCCCCAGCGCGGTCGTACGTGGACCTCCGCATTGTTAGCGTAGCCTCGATAGCTCGAGGCGGCAACGCTGTTGGCTTTGATCTTTAACCACAAGTCCAGGTAGTGACCGAACGTGTTTTCCACCAACTTTACCGAGTAGGGGAAGTGCCGTGCGTAATCGAACGTGCCGGTCTGGTTTTCGTATTCAATGATGTCGGCCCCGCTGATGATTCCATTTGTTGACCAGGTGCAACTGCGCGACCTGATGCGCCTGGTGGAGGCGACCGCCGGCGGTGACCAGCTCAAGACGTACCGCATCGTCAACGACACGGCGGCCGCGTTCGGCATGCACCAGGTGACGTTCACCGAAGGCGTGAGCGCCCGGGAAGACGACAACCTGCGCGGTTGGCTGATCCAGTTCACCCTCACCGAAAAGCTGTCCAACCCCGAGAAAGTCGAAGGTCGGCGCTCAGGTAACAAGGTGACAGCCCAATCAGGCCCCGGCGGGGCGGTGGGCGGCACCGGCGACGGTGGTGGCTCCAGCGAAGGCCCCGAGGAACTGACAGGCTTTGAAGCCACGCAGAAAAAGGTGGATGGTTGGCTGGGCGGGAGTAACACCCCATGAAGCTGCACAAGGTGTTGGCCATCGGTGGTGAGCCCTATGTCCTGGTCAAAAACGAAGTGCGACTGAACGCCAAAAGCCCCGGCCGGGCGACGTTCACTATCCAGGCCACCGCGCCGGTAAAAGGCCTGGTGACGCTCGATATTGGCTACAACGACAGCACGCTGCAGCGCCACTTCATTGGCTACGTCGAACGCTCCACCACGGCCAGCAGCACCCAGCAGGTGCTGTTCTGTCGCGAACTGGCGGCGATCCTGGCCAACCCGCTGCCGCTGAACCTGCGCCACGTCGATCTGCGCGCCGTCCTGGTCGAGATCAACCAGCGCACCGGCTTGCGCTTTCGCGTGCCGGACAAGCCCTATGCCGGGGTCAAGGCGCCGTTCTTCTACGGCCTGGCCGCTGGTTACCAAGCGATGGACAGCCTGGCCCGGGTGTTCAACATCCCCGACTTTATCTGGCAGCAGCAGGGTGATGGGGAGGTGTTCGTGGGCAGTTGGGCTGACAGCTTCTTTGGCGTTCGCCCGCCGCTGCAGCTGCCGGTGGAGCTGCTCGACGACTACCAGGGCAACCAAAGCGCGATGATTGCAGCCCTTCCCGGGCTACTACCAGGTGCAACGATCAACCACGGCGAGCGCATCACCAGTGTGGCCCTCGTCGATAACCAGATGGCCATCCGATGGACGACGGAATCCGCCGCAGCGTAGAACGACAATTCCCAGAACTCACCGGCGGTTACCACCTGCCACGCTTTGCCCGGGTTGTCGCCGTAGCCGACGCCCCGGCCGGCGCCGGGATCTGTGACGACTTCCGGCCGCGCTATGCGGTTGATATCGAAGTACTGGGGCCGGATGGCGAGCCAGACAGCAAACTGCCGATCCTGGCCGGTGTGCCGTTGCCGCTGCCCACCGGTGGCGAGGAAATGGGCATCTATGCGTTTCCCGAGGAAGGCATCCAGGTAATGGTGTGCTTTGCCTACGGCCTGCCGCACAAGCCCTATATCCAAACGATCCTGCCCCACGGCTTGAGCATGCCCAGCGTGCCGAAGGGTGACCAGGTATGGCAGCACAGCGAGGCGTGCCAGCAGCGTGTCGATGCCGACGGCAACTGGTTACGCCAGACTGACGGCAAGATCCTGGACAAGGCGATTGAGCGGGAAGTGGAGGCCATGGGCAACACGGAGCGGTTCCAGAGCCACACCAGGACGGTAGACGACCATCCCAGCGAGTCAGTGGGCGGGATCAAGACGATTGATGCCCTGGGCGCGCTCAAGCTCTTGTCAGGCGGTTCCGCGAGCTTGGCGGCGGTGGATGATCTGCACCAGGCTACCGGGCGGGACTTGAACCTAGTAGTGGGGCAGAAGCTCAACGCAATGGTGGGAGGGGATATAGTGGAAAGTATTGAGGGGTTGCGTGAGAGCGTCGCCGGAATCAGTCGGCAACTGAAAGCGCCAAAAAGTTGGGTTGGCTCTGAAACGATCAATATTTTCAAGATACTGTGTGAAACGCTTGAACTGGTTGAGTTAATGGCTGCACAAATTGCAGTGCACATCCACCCTGTAGAACAGCCCACGACCACGGCCCCCGCATTCATATCTTTTTCACAGGCTGCTGCGGGGCTGTCTAAAGATCTTCGAGTTATTACCCTATAGCTATAATTTCTAAAGGTTTTGCAAGTTGTTCGAATTCATCGATAAGCAAATGTATTTGCGTACTTGGATTTGGGTCGCCACTTCGAGCAACATCAGCGATTACTCGAGGGGCTTGCCTGCGTGCCTCGTTAAAAGGTTCGCCAAGAAGCTTTTGGAAGTATCCAGCTGCTCCAGATTTTCGATAGTTTTCCATGCCTGGCTTTTCTTTTAGATCTATCGATACAAGATCTCCTGCCGAATGTCTTCCTGAGCGAGCAAAAGGCTTGCGCGAATACCCAAAATGTAAAAGTAACCAGAATTCAAAGCAGGGATATGAAGCAATAATCGTAATCTTAGGATGGGTATCAGCTAAGCGTAATGCCTCGTCGAAACTTTCATGAGTGTCTCGATCAAAGGCGCAGAAAACTTTATCGAATTTACTCTGTCTTCCTATTGCGTGTTCAACTATCCCCTTTGGATGTGTGACGCCGCAATGCGCAATTTCAACTTTTGCATTTGCCCGAAAGTGCAGTGCCGCATCCTCAAGGTACGTTTTTCCAGATTTCAAGTCTTCACACAAAACCAGCACCGTAGGCAGTTGCCTAAAGCGCGATTCTTTACGCCTAAAGGAATCAGCGGTGCGCGCCATATTTAAGACCTCCTAAGTATTGGAAGGCCTCTATATCTACCCTCGTAATAACGTTTCTCAACATCCTCGCTATCCCTTCCCTGAAAATCATGTACAGAGAACAAAGTAGTAGCACCATAAGCGTCCCGCTCTGTGATCCAAAACTGGTCCCTGCGCAGAATTTTTGTGTTCATAAGATGCGTATCATGTGTTGTAAAGATAAGCTGCGCGCATGTGCCGCTATCAATATGAGTTTCAACCAGGTTTTCAACGATTTTGGGGTGGAGGCTACTGTCTAACTCGTCTACAACCACAACGCCAGTGCTGTTTTCATTGCAAAGAAGTTGCCAAGGCAACCAAAAGCCCATCAAGTTTTGCGTCCCGCCGGACTCTTCATCAAAATCGAACTCGGCTTCTCCTAGGAGAGTAGTGTGCGTCAATATCGTTTTGACTGACTCGGTAGCCTTTACATGTTCTAAAAATTTAGTTGGTTGGCTTACTTTGAATGCTTCAGAGTGTAAGTTTTCAAAGCGTATGTCGGTAACAGGGACATCAACTTTTTGAAGGAAGTTTTTCAAGTTGTCTTTGTGTTTTTGGTTATGTATAAGCATCGACCTGGATAGTACTCCCCAGTTACTCATGCCGTCCTGACTTATGCATACGGCCGAAGATCTAAACCAATTAAAAGGAGTTCTGAGTTGATTAAGTTCTTCGCTGCTGTTTGCCACCGCTTGGCTTAAGAAAAGCGACTTCGGACTTGTGAGGTTTCTCCAGGCGTTATGAACAACTACGCCACCCTCTAAATCTTTGCTGAGTATGTACTGTTCTCCAGATGCCTCGTTATAAGTTCGAGAGTATAATTGCGTCTCTTTACCCTTTTGGTAACTAGTCAGAGTCTCTTCGTAGATGCGTTCACTTGTTGCGGCTAGTACGAACTGATAGCGTTTTCCCTCAGCTATGAAGTGATATTCAAACCAGCTCGGCTGATCTTTCAATTCAGGGTCGAATCGAAATGAATTTACCGGCAGCTTTTCTCTATCAACTATAGAGGGGTGCAAGAGGCTACATACGATATTTATAGCCGAAACTAAACTTGATTTACCAGACGCGTTAGGTCCGTAAATAGCAGCGACCTTAAGCAGATTAGGAAGGTCTTCCCCAGGAACGTTAGGTTTAAAGACGTTCCGTTTTTTCCCTAGCCTAGGAGCCGCGACCATTGACAGCGTCTGCTTGCTACGAAATGACTTAAAGTTGCGTACCGAAAACTCGATCAACATGTAGAAAACCTGCAGCTAGATGGCTATTGATGGGAAATATAGCCCTTTTTGTGTGGTAGCTGCATTTTTTTTGCAGTCGACGCATAAATCGCCCGCCGGGCCTTCGTTTGAAGGTGGAGGGAGTCCTTGGCAATGGTTTTCGGTTTTCTCTTACTAGGTACTGCTAACCGCTATCTGCGTAGCAGTAGACCTAGTCGCTGGTGGCAGATAATGCATTGACAGGAAAAATTACCCGAAAAAAGCACTTATCCCCCTCCCGCCGACGGGCTTTGTGTCCCTTTTTTGTGTAAACGGGTAGTGGGGTGTAAACGGTGCCCCAGCTCAAGCCCGCTGCGGGCTCTGGGGGAGGTTTCGCAATTGCATAGAGTGCAAGGCTTTGCAAAAAAATGCAGTGGCCTTGCACATGCGTCACAAGGCGGCAGGGGAGTGGTCACGCAGACGAGGTGCCCGGTTTACGGGGGCTATGGCTGTGAAAACCTGCTGCAGGCGGTGTTTTCGTTTTCGGAACCGTTCATATCAGAGCTCAACCAGTCGCTGTCGAACCCTACGCAAAAACGACTGTGAGGCCCAGCCTGTCGGGGTTTCCAGCATTCTGCGGCATTGCACAGCATCACCATCAACTTCAGGCTGTCAGTACCAATCTAGAGCGTGTGGAAAAAACGCCGAAACGATGGGCGCATGGCTATTTTCCAGGCGAGGGGTGGGAAAAGGGTAATTTTAGTAATTGGCAGGTCAGAATTGGATGGAGCCCTTATGGAGCGTGGCTTTCAGCTATTACCTCGGAGGGTAATATAAGGTAACGAGAGAGGTAATATTTTGTTCAGCCTCCCATTTTACTGGGTTTGGCAGCTCACTGGTATTACTGTCTCTGAAAGTAATTTTCTAACCACTTAATTACCTTATTATTACCTCTATAAACTATATAAACTACCTGATTTTATTGGGCTTTATCCGGTTCTTGATAGCTCATTACCAAAATTACCTTTTTCCCATGGCTCAACATAAATCGTTCAAAACGCCTGTTGTGACCGTTTTCTGCAACCTGGTGCATTTAAGCCATGGGACAGATCCTGTGCGCACCACCGGGCTGCAGCCCTTATAAACCGGGGGGGCTTGGTTTCGAAAACCGCGAACGGGTAGTTTCGAATTTCTCCTTCACCGCCATATTATTAAAACGCAAATCCCTGATTTTATTAGAAAAAGTTGGGTTTTTGTGGTTTTTTGCGTTTGAAAAACGGCCACGTGGGACAGGGGGGCTCGTCTGCGAAAGTACCCCCTCCGCGCCAGCCGGTTTGTCTACACCCGGTCAATGGCGGGCGTTTTACAGAAAATAAATCTGTCCCCTTTCCCGTACCTTTCTCGTAAAGCACCTCGCCTATAAATCCAATCTCAAAAATACGCCTCCCAAATATGCGCTCCCAAAAAATTGGGGCGGGGATGGCTTTAGTCACGATTTTGGCTGTATTTATCAGTTTTCCTACAGTAGCATAATGCTATTAATGGACGAATGTGCGGGTTTGTGGATATGAGTGATGAATTGGATGTAGATAGCGATTTCAAAAAGGCGAGGGCATTTCTAGTTATATACTCTACGTTGGCAATGTTGTTATGGTACTTTTCTGCTGACTTATCTTCGATAAGTATTCTTGGTAACACAGTTAAGCTCAAGGAGAATACAAATAACGCTTGGGCGGTGGCTTCGCTAATAAATATCTATTTTTTGTTGCGGTTCATTCAGAAGGTTCCGGCAGGAGGTTTTTCACCCGACGATGCAATGCGACTGTCTACTGATGGAGTATTGATATGGCTAACTAGGAATCAATATAAGTCAGAAATTGTAAAGCATGCCGAATTCATTTTCTCTGGTATTAGTGCTGGGTCGGATGATGAGTCAAAAAGTAAGATTATTGATGTTCAAGCACGGGGTATAATGCCTTATTGGAAAGACTATGATGTAAATAAGAAAAAAAGCAGGATCGGGGTGCTGAGAAGTTCTTTGCCTACGTATGACCGTAAAACTGTTGTTTTCGCAGTTGGGTTTTCCTATATGACTGAACAAGGAGTTGGATACGCGCCCCAGACGACTAAAGAATTTTCTGCTTCCTCTTGGGTGAGGTTAGTAAGTCAGGTTTATGGTTTTTTTAAGGCTGGTTTGTTGACTCCGTGGTTTACGGATTACATTATTCCTGTGTTATATGCTTTGGCCTCGATAATTGTTTCACTTGTCGCGTGGTGGCAAGTTAATCATGTGTATTTAGTCT
Organism: Pseudomonas sp. WS 5411; assembly: GCF_012985595.1. Classification (NCBI taxonomy): domain Bacteria; kingdom Pseudomonadati; phylum Pseudomonadota; class Gammaproteobacteria; order Pseudomonadales; family Pseudomonadaceae; genus Pseudomonas; species Pseudomonas sp. WS 5411. The sequence continues at coordinate 1,109 of NZ_JAARMC010000014.1, read as the reverse complement.
GCTGATCAAATGTTTTATATAGAAGAAAGCCCCTGGGCTTAGGGGCTTTTTGCTAGCTGTACTTGGTTAACGGTTATTAAGCTTCTTCAGTTCGTCAAGTATTCCGGTTGATACAAACCAGAAGCCGTATAGCAGTGCCCAACCTACAACTGCCCCAAGTCCTATCGCGATAATCATCCATGAGTTTTGGAGTGGTGCAAATACTGAAACAACTGCGACAATACCTACGATTAAGAAGAATGCAGCAAATGCCATGAAATTATTAATGCCAATGGCTAAGTCTCTGATGTTCTGTCTGATGCTCATGTGTTGCTCCTTGTTGTAAGCTTTCTACTCTTGCTGGCAGATAGCCATGCTAGCACCGCTTAGGCATGACGAGTACGAATGACAGCTAGTTTCTTGATTGCGGCCAACTTCTGGGCGGTGCTTGCACCCTTGGAGTAGACGTCATGAGTCACAGACCCCGTTTCGTGTCCGACCAGCTCTTTCACTAATGCGTCTGTTACCTCCGCCCTGATCAACGCGGTCACGATCGTGTGACGGAAGCTGTGGAATACATGGAGCTTGCTGAAGCCCGTTGCTGTACGCAGTCTGCCAAACGCCTTGGAAATCGCATGAGAGCGCTTACCGTAATGGTCATGGGAGCTTGTAGGGATCAGGAAACCACCTTTGGTTTCTTCCATCAGGCGTTCAATGGTCGGCAATAGCTTTGGGTGTATTGGCACGATGCGTTGGCTTGCCTTGCTTTTGCTTCTGGGAAAGTCGAAACATTTAATGCCCTCGACAGTGATAACGCTGTCTTTGCTAAGTCGGCAAAGCTCTTCGATCCTGGCACCGGTATACCAGCCTAACCTAATGAGGTCGGCTAGTGGTTTGTCTTGGTTGTCGGTAGCAGCCTGACGTAGTTTGGCTGCATCATCTGGCGTGTAAATTTTCCTGACTTGTCCAGATAACTCGGAGCCGCCACCTTGTGGCAGGTCATTGAATCGCCCCGGATTCTCTAGACACCTTGCAAGCTCATTGCGTAACGTTTTTCAAACTCTACCGGTGACAGCTGATTGTTGAAACCATGGCGGCGTTTTGGGTTGTAGAACATCTCGATGTAATCG